>WFRY01000102.1 GCA_015486315.1 Desulfobulbaceae bacterium | reverse complement strand
GGGAAAAACCGCGCGTATCGGAATCATCCAGGGATGACTCAGGCTGTCGGTTGACAGCAGACCGGGCTGTGGTTCTTCAGGCTCGGCTCCTCCGGCGGTCTTGCCGGTATAGACGGCGCCTTTGTTTGGACCGGCATTAACATAACGATTCCAGAAATCAAGTTTTAAAAACATCCAGCTGCCCCGCTCCCAGGAGCAGCACTTACCACAGCCGCAATAGGCTGTGGTTTCCATCATTCGGGTATGATGTTCGGCACAACCGGAAAGAAAGAACAGGACAACAAGCAGAAAACAAAAGGGCACAGAGAAAATCCCCTGTGCCCTTAGAAACAGCCGCAACATACCGGTCAACGAACCTGATGATAGATTGGTTGCCTGCTCACACTTAATACCGATAATACTCCGGTTTGTAGGGACCATCAACATCCACGCCGATATATTCGGCCTGCTTTTTGTTCAGCGTTGTCAGATGGGCATCAATCTTCTGCAGATGCAGCCGGGCCACCATCTCATCAAGCTTTTTGGGCAGGAAATAGACCTGATTCTCATACTGCTCGGAATTTTTCCAAAGCTCCATCTGGGCCAGAACCTGATTGGTAAACGAGTTACTCATGACAAAACTGGGATGACCGGTGGCGCAGCCGAGATTTACGAGGCGTCCTTCGGCCAGCACGATGATGCGTTTTCCGTCCGGAAAGATTACATGGTCAACCTGCGGTTTAATATTTTCCCATTCCAGTTCCCGAATACCGGCAATATCAATTTCAGAATCAAAATGACCGATATTGCAGACAATGGCCTGATCCTTCATCTCGTCCATGTGCGCCCTGGTGATTACCTTCAGGTTACCGGTACAGGTAACAAAAATATCGCCGACCGGGGCAGCCTCTTCCATGGTCACCACCCGGTAGCCTTCCATGGCCGCCTGCAGGGCACAGATAGGATCCACCTCGGTTACCAGCACCGTAGCCCCCATACCGCGCAGGGCCTGGGCACAGCCCTTACCCACATCACCATATCCCACGACAACCCCGATCTTACCGGCAATCATCACATCGGTTGCCCGCTTGATCCCGTCAATCAGGGACTCCCGGCAGCCGTACAGGTTGTCAAACTTGGACTTGGTTACTGAATCATTGACATTAAAGGCCGGACAGAGCAAACTGCCCTTTTGAGCCATTTCATTTAAACGATGCACACCCGTGGTGGTCTCCTCGGAGATACCACGAACGTCTTTCATGAGTTCCGGATGTTTTTCATGCATAACCAGGGTCAGGTCTCCACCATCATCCAGAATCATGTGGGGACGCCAGCCGGCCGGTCCGAAGATTGTCTGTTCAATACACCACCAGAACTCCTCCTCAGTTTCTCCTTTCCAGGCAAAGGTGGGAATACCGGCGGCAGCCATGGCAGCGGCAGCCTGATCCTGGGTGGAAAAAATATTACAGGAAGACCAGCGCAGTTCAGCTCCGAGTTCCACGAGGGTTTCCATCAGAACAGCCGTCTGAATAGTCATGTGCAGACAGCCGGCAATATGGGCTCCCTTGAGTGGCTTTTCTTTGCCGTATTGTTCGCGCAGGGCCATCAGGCCGGGCATTTCAGTCTCGGCAATGGCAAGTTCTTTTCGGCCCCATTCAGCGAGTCCCATATCAGCTACTTTATAATCACTCATTATTATTTGTTACTCCATTATCCCCTGGCAGGGATTCTTTTTTAAAGAAAAAATATAACACATCGTGCCTGTAACAACGTACCTGGTCACAGGATTTGTAACTATGCGTTTTCATCTACCTTAAACCTGTAAGTGATCAGGGGTGCTGTAGATTCGTGCAGTCGAGACTGGCCGCTATAGGCCCTCTATGCGGCCAGTCTCGACCGTGCGAAGATGCGGTGCCCCTGATCACTTACGTAACAACGTACAGTGCTTTTAGAGACCGGCAGCGTTTTTCAGCTCCTCAGCCTTATCAGTCCGTTCCCAGGTAAACTCGGGTAATTCCCGACCAAAATGACCATACGCAGCCGTCTTATGGTAAACAGGACGCAACAAATCAAGCTGCTGTAT
The DNA here is from genome assembly GCA_015486315.1 of Desulfobulbaceae bacterium. Lineage (GTDB taxonomy): Bacteria > Desulfobacterota > Desulfobulbia > Desulfobulbales > Desulfobulbaceae > Desulfobulbus_C. The sequence goes on along the minus strand of WFRY01000102.1, from coordinate 398 downwards.
AATAGCCTTGGGCCGGAGATCAAAGACCTCGCGAATCAGCTCGATCATCCGGGCTTCTTCAAGTTTTCCGGTTCCAAAAGTCTTGACATTAATGGAAACAGGCTGGGAAATACCAATGGCATAGGCAACCTGTACCTCGACTTCCGAGGCCAACCCGGCTGCTACAATATTCTTGGCCACGTAGCGGCCCATGTAGGACGAAGAACGATCCACCTTGGACGGATCCTTACCGGAAAAAGCGCCGCCGCCATGGGAACCGCGTCCGCCGTAAGAATCAACAATAATCTTCCGACCGGTAACACCGCAATCGCCGACCGGGCCGCCTATCACAAAACGACCCGTTGGATTGATAAAATACTTGGTCTCCGCATCCAGCATGTCCGCGGGCAGGATGGGTT
>WFRY01000101.1 GCA_015486315.1 Desulfobulbaceae bacterium | reverse complement strand
GTATAACGGTATCAGCACGGTTGTGCTCCATGAGCATCTTCAACCTCGCCGCAATGGCCTCATGGTTACCGGAAGACAACCCGGCATGCAGCTGTTCATCGGCAGCCGCGCTTTTTGCCGTGATCAGCGCCGTCTGCTCAATAAACCGCAGAAAATTATTGACCACCCGGCGCGTACCCTGAAATTCATCGACAAAAAGCTGATGAAACTGCTGCTCTGCGGCCTTGAAACTGGCCATGATGGTAACACCAAGGACAACGGCCAGCAGCAGAAAAAAGACTGATGACAACTTGAAATAAAGCCGCCTGTAAAAGGGAATATTATTCATCTCGGAAGATTATTGTTTGTCGGCAGCCTTGTAAAATTTGCGATACTCCTGCCGGACCCATTCGATAGACCTGTCCTGGTGACAGCCACCGTTCTGGCAGGAATTAGGTGAATCATTCCCAAGAGGCGACATAATACGAAAGGCATGACCCCTGATAGAATACCAGCCCCCGCTTTTTACCACGTAGGGCATGTGGCAATCAACGCATTCCACCTTGTCCTGCGGGCAGGGGTAATGAACGAGTCCCGTCTGCATGAAACATTCATCCATGGTTGAGGTATGACAACTGACGCATGGGGAATTGCGTTTTCGGCTTGAGGCATTTTCCAAGCCCACAGCGTGGGGATTATGGCAGACAACACAGGTAACGCCATATTTTGCCGTATGTATAGTGGGTTTCGGATCGCTGCCTGGCAGCCTGTAATCGGCGGAATGACATTCCAGACACGCATCCGCCTCCTTTTCTCCTGTCAAAGCGCTGTTCTGCTTCAAATTGGTCAGCGCCCTGGAATGCCTTGATTTTCCCCAGTCGGCAAATTCCTGGTGCCTGGCCTTGGCAACACCGTTTCCCCACCAGTACCTGTTCTTCTTGTCCTCGGCAGGAGTGTTCGGCTTGAAAACCCTGTTAAGGTCCTTGCCTGGAACATACTGGACGGGAAAGTTGAATGCCGGAGCGTTGTCCTGGCGATAAAAGGGTTTGTTTTTGCCGCGGTTATGGCATTGTCCACAGACAGCGCTACTCACTGTACGAATAATATCGGTCTGTTTTTTTACTCCAGATCCATGACAGGAACGACAGAAGAGGGAAGAGATCATTTTTCTATTGGCCACATGCCTGCTTCCGGGGCCATGACATGCCTCGCAGCCCACGCCGAATTCCGCGAACTTATATGTTGCCGGGTCAAACCCTGTGGTATGACACCCGTTACACTTTAAAGACATGGGGGTCTTTTGCCAGGAATGCACCTTGTAGGCTGCCCATTTTTTCTGTTTGACATACCAGCTTGCAGGAAATGGATAGTATTCGCCGTCTATTTTTCGTAAATAGACCTGCTCCCACCGGTTTCCAACCACGTATTCCACATCACCTCTCGAAAAGATAAGGAGCGGATTTTTCGATGTGAAGTTTCCCTGAAGGTCAGTGTCCTTTGTTACAGGACGAAACATAGCCGAATGCAGGGTCTTTTTCCATGAACGATATTCCGCCTGGTGACATGGCCTGCATGATGACGAGGTGACATAGCCGGGCGGCCCCTTTCGTGGGTGTATCTGCCACACCGCGATTGCCGCGATTGCCGCGATTACAGACAGAATGACCAGTGAAAACCATAATGCCGGTTTTTTCATCTCATGTTCCATGCAAGTCATTAATGTTCAAGCCCGGACACCACCTTGTCAAAACCGGGGACTGCAAAAAAAAACGATAGTATTACTCCGATCCCCCCGTACATTTCCAAGGCGCAAAAACAGGCGCATGATATTGTTCTGTAACCGTTTTCGCAACACGGGAAATGAGCAAAAAGACAGACAGGATTGTTATAGATATTGCGTTACAGTCCCTTACTATACATTTTTAATATCGGTTCGCATCAGCAATATCTTAACAAGACCGAACCCCTGACATTTGTCGTCACCGCCAGCTTTATTGACCATGATTATGACTATGGATATAATAATGATGGAATAAAGATGAAATAAAGGGGAAAAAAGAACTGATTGATATATTCTGCCATATGCTCATTTTCCTGTTTTTCGCGAATAATGTGTCCCCATTAATTACATTAACAAACGGATTAGCCCGCTGGATATGCGATATTTTGTTGGAGCCATTTTGTAACGCCGATTTCAAATCCACGAACAATATCGCCTGGTGCTGATGTAGTCAGCTATAAATAAGGTAATCTGAACACCCGAGAATCCTCCAAGTGCGTTAAATTTGGTAAGTAGTCACTCAAACCTTATTAACCCACAGGAGGATTCCATGAAAAAGAGAGTGTATAAAACCACAGATGTCAAGAAAGTTAATGTCGACAGGTTACAGAAAAAGGTTGAAGGACATACCATTGTTTTCAGCGTCGACGTTGCCAAGACAGATTTTGTTGCGTGCATAATGACTTCCAGCAAAGAGGTACTGGTTACCTTGAAATGGAAACACCTCTCGGAAAATCTGCTTTTGCTTGAGTTGATTCTTCGGAATTTGCGCTGGCATTCCCTGGAAGTAGTAATGGAGCCGAGTGGCACCTATGGCGAGAGTTTGCGTGCTCAGTTTCTTGGCCATGGTATCGACGTATATCGTGTTAGTCCTAAGCGTTCCCATGACGCCTCCGAGGTCTATGATGATGTTCGGGGTCTATGATGGTGTTCCCAGTATGCACGACGCCAAGGCATCGGCGATCAGAGGAAAAAATACAAGCTGTTCTTGCCAGTGCGTCTTCTACCCTGAAAGTTTCCCATCTATTTTAAGGTGGCTCCAACATCAAAAAGGAGTCACTTTATGAAAGATGACGGGAAAAAACAGGAAACAGCCCTTTTTCGTTATGGTCTCATAGCAGATCTGACCAACATCCCGCCAGGGACAAAGGGGTTGTATGCAAAAATTCAGAAAAAGGCAAAACGGAAATACAAAATTCCCGGTTCTGACAGGACAACTGTTGCCGCTGACACGGCTTCAGATGCCTGAAAGATATTAATAAAAAATGATTCACCTTTTGAGTTGTACGGATTGTTTCAACAAGTTGCATGTAACCACCGAATTATTTGAGTAAAATTTCTTTTTCGGGTATCTGAAGTGCATAATCTGGGTTCAAATACGTTAAGGAGCAAACAGCTCTTGAAGTAATGCAAGTACCTTCGATTGTGTTTTTCGGTTTATAACCCCTAATTTCTTGACAAGTCTTTTCTTATCAATAGTACGAATTTGATCTAAAATTATCTGTCCTTTCTTACCCTGAAAAGAACACGAAATTCGGGTTGGATATCGCTTACCCTTTGTAGTCATTGATGCCACAATGACTGTAGAAATATGGTGATTTATTTCATTAGGAGAAATAATAAGGCAAGGCCTTGTTTTTTGTATTTCATGCCCAATAGTTGGGTCGAGACACACCAGGAACACATCAAAACGGTTTACCTCCATTCCCATTCTTCCTCATCCCATTGGTTTGAAGGAAATTCCAACAATTGATCATCACCATTTTGGGCCATTTTTTCAAACTCTTTTGCCCAATCTTTACGGACTGAAGTATGAGGTTTAATTATAAGTTTTTTGTCATGCACTTCCAGCTCCACCTCTTTATCAAAACCACACTGTTTAAGAATTGGCTTAGGTATTCTCAAGCCCTGAGAGTTGCCAATTTGAATTATCGATGCTTTCATATAATAACCTCCAAGACATACTAAGGAATTACATTGTAATTACATAGACATCGTTTGTCAATCTTGCTTTTTTTAGGAGCACAACGGCAAAGCTCAACGGTGGCGTTTACGCCGTCCGCTGCAGCGCCTTCAGAGGCAACTCTTAAGGTTGGGAGGCAGCCGACTTCGCTGAGGCTACGGCGTGCCAAGGGGAGTCAGCAGCCTGTCACGGCATAGCTCGAAGAGCGACGCCGAAAGGCCGTAGTAGCCAGATGCCGGGAGTACTGTCCCGGACATGGCGAAGGACCGAACACTACGATACAGAGGAGCCATGACAGACTCAGACATATCTGTGAAGCAGACCAGCGGAGATAATGCCTGGCTAATGTCATGCAACCAGCCCAGGATATCAGTATGTACCATCTTCCTCTGGAGTCTATCAACATAAAGGAGCTTTGAAGAAGGTAGAGGCCAATAAAAGATTGATGGATAACAACCCAGGGATATCCTGTAAGTGGTCAATGGCTTTTGAAGAGGCTGGTTTTACCCAGAAAAATATAGCCACAATGCTCAAAACAAAAAACTGCGGATTGAAGTCGCATAGCTCACTTTAATCAGCGAATCGGGTGGACGCCCTTGCCGGGTTGTACACAGGGCGCTTCACCTCACTGCTATTCCGCTGCGCTACGTAAAAATCAGTAAGTTTCAACTATCTGAAGCGTATCCACACCAGCATCGCCAGAAAAACCATGGTGCCCCCAGCTGCAGCAACAAGAAACCAATCGAGATGCTGATAAAATGCCAGTATTACAACAAGGTATATAAAATCCCTCCTGGACAGAAAATCTGCGATTTTCACAATACGGGCCTTTCTCCCGGATTTTGATACAGAGGTATAAAGAGGGCCTTCCGAGGCTCTTTTCCGCATGATGGAAAGGTAGATAAGCAGGGCAGATAAAAATGTTCCTACAACTGCGGTCCCGGAAAGATAAAGAGGAGAAACAGCGCCTGTGCGCCAGCACCATTCCACGCCGATGGCCGTAAATACCGCCGCGTGGACTATATTGTCACCCCAGAAATCAAGTAGCCCGCCTGTTCTGCTCTCCATGAATTTGATCCTGGCAATTTCTCCGTCACATCCATCAACTATTGAGTGTGCCAGAAACAGGATGGAACCGAGGATCTGCGGGAGGCCCTTTTCAATGCTTATGAGACAGGCGCCTGCCAGCCCTATGAGGATGCTGATAAGGGTGATCTGGTTGGGTGTTATGGATGTGTTGACCAGTTTACGGGAGATGGCAAGAGATATGCGCCTTTCAAGGAACCTGGACATGAGACCTTCCGAGTCCTTGATAAGGGACCGAAAGAGAATCTTTTCCACCTTTTCGGCATTTTCCGGCCTGGTAAGATCAAATATCCGCCCGTTTTCACAGATTACTGGTCTTTTTGTCAGAAAGGTGTGCAGAAAGTCAAGAAGTTTGAAATAACCGTCTTTCTCAAAGGCCTCTTTAAGCTCGAAACCATCGCCCGAGGGAGAAAATACAAATATTCCCTCCTGCAGCTCCATTATTTCATTATCCCTGATTTCCGCCTGCTTCAGCCATTTGAGGCACTTGATATCAGGAAGGATTCCCGGCCGGCAGACTATGCATCTTTCAAAGCCCGCGTCTCCAAGCCCGGAATAATCCCGGACAAGACAACCCTTGAGCTCCTTGAAAGATGACAGCTCCCGGTCATCTGTGCCAGACAGGACAAGACGATCTATTCCGCTCCTTTGCCCGTGACGGAAGAGTCTCTGTGCGAGGCTGAGACCGGCTACCTTCTGCCTTAATAAATTTTCATGTTTTTTTGCTGGAACAAGCAGGAGGCAGGTCAAGACAATCCTCACTTTCAGTTAGATCCAGATGATGCAGCCTGGCATTGCGTCAAAATTCATGTTCGGCTTTCGAGATGCATATCCAGGTCGAAAAACCGGTTAGAGGCGTTTTCAAAGATCTTTCCAGTCCGTCACCTCGATTGCGCCACCGGAGGAGCTTGACATCTTACAGTGTTCCAGCAGGTTAAAACAGCATGCGGCCTCTCTGAAATTTCTGCCGGCTGCCTGCGGGTCCTTCATCTCGGAAATAAATTCATCTAAAACTGCGCCATACCAGTCTGCATGATGTGAACCGGCAGAAAGTCCTTCAGCAAAGGCTATTCTGGAGGAACCACTTTCATTCTCCACAAGTATGGTGTCATCCATTACCCGGATTTCTCCCAGGCTCCCCTGGATGAATATGGAATTGCTTCTTTCCTGTCCGGTCCAGGTGAAAAAGAGCCTGGCACTTATATCCTCATACTCAAAGAGTACGTCTGCCGTATCCTCTACCTTGATATTATTAAATTTTCTGTTTTCAAGCCTGCATTCCACCTTGTGCGGAATACTGCCGGCCCATTCATTGACAAGATAGAATGCGTGCCAGCCGTGGTCCACTAATATGCCGCCCCCTGCTACGGCCGGGTTCAATCTCCAGTTTTCAGCAGTTCCCGCCTCAACCGCCGCAGATGGCTGAGTCCTGATTACCCGGTATTCCATGTTCCGGATTTTGCCCGTGGCGCCGTCCTCGACAAGTTCTTTTACCTTTTGAAGGATCGGGGAATAACGCCAGTTATGAACTGTAACCACGGTCCTTTCCGACCGCTCCATCATTTTCCAGATCTTGAGGAGATCTTCGGTATCGAGGACAAGAGGCTTTTCGCTGAGCACATGTCTGCCTGATGCCAGGGCCTTGAGAATATAGGTGCCGTGGGCCGCGGGAGGGGTAGATACATCCACAAAATCAATATCTTCCTTCTGAAGCAGATCGTCTGCAGAGCAATAAAATCTGGAGCCAGGCAAAAGCCTGTCGTTGAGGGCCTTTCTGTCCGGATGGCTGTCGCAGACTGCCGTTATATCAATACCGGAATTTGCGCGGTAGGCAGGTATGTGACCATTTGCCGCAATATGCCCGAAACCAATTATTGCTCCTTTAACCGGCATGTTTTCCACCTTTTATGTCTTGTTTTCTATAACCCTGAGAGCATCTCTGAGGGCTTCAAATCCTTCCATGGCTTCGTCCTCGGATATTATCAGGGGAGGATTTATCCTGATATTATGGCCGTAGCACATGGATATAAGGCCCC
>WFRY01000100.1 GCA_015486315.1 Desulfobulbaceae bacterium | reverse complement strand
ACGTACACAGCTTGAGCAGGTCATATCGGCAATGGCAAGCTCATATTCGTCATCAACAGCAGTATTCCCGGCACGGCTTGCCTCATCAACACCTGCTGCGTATCCATGGGCAATGATTGCGGCAACCACTTCCTCAGGATTACCACCGCTGACCAGGGCATTTTTCTCGACCAGGTTCACGGCAACAGCGGTGACCCCGGGCACGGCAAGGACAGCCTTCTCTACATTTGCCACACAGGCGGCACAGGCCATATCCGTTATTCGGATAATATAGCTTCGCTCCTCCCGCTTCTGCTCTAAATCCGTTCTGCTCTCTGCCTCCTGCACGTCCAGGGGACAGGATTCGGGAACAACAGCCAGAGGCCGTGCCTGATAGCCGGCTGCTTTTACAGCCTCAATCACAGCATGGGGCTTGCCGCCGGAGACCTCGACCCTGCCGTTTTCAAGATCGACCCGGCTATCGGTTACCCCGGTTACCGAGCGCACGGTTTTATCTACCATGGCCTCGCAGTGTTCACAGCTCATGCCGTCGACAAGAAGTGTATAGGGTGTATCTGCTTTCGATTCAGTCATGGGAATACCGTATCAGGTTGCGGATTTTTTTGTTGTTTTGAGTTTAATGCAACGTTAAGCACGAGATCAATGCATGGCTACTTTGTGGCATACTATTTTTTATCTTTCCCAACAATTTGCTTTGCTCTTCGATTCCATTATAATGCTATACTACAAAACTTACGCCAAAGACTCAGAGGAAAAGATATGACCTTTCACTGTAAAAATTATGACATAGAAAACGACCAATACAACAAACTCAAGGGCGAGTGCGTACCGGCCCGCAAGGGATGTGTATTGGAAGGACGGATGGCCGTCAGTGAGGAACTGGAAGAAAAAATCAGAAAAATAAACGAGGAAACCGCCCGACAGGGGAAAAACTCATAGGTCCGGTTTATCCTGGTTAAGTGTTACATATTTTACTTGTCAGCAAGTTGCTGCTGTAATCTCTTTTTTCCATATGTACCGATTCTTTTTATACTCCATTGGTATCTCAGAGATTTTGAAAATTATCCTTGCATAATACTATCGGGCACCTTGAAAAATTGCCTTTTCGCCCGATCTCTGCGTCACAGGAAAATGAAAAATGCTCACATATGACTAATATGCTGCGCTTTTTAATTTTCCTGTTCCTTGACCTCGAACGAAAATTCTAATTTTTCAAGGCACCCTATCGAAACAACCCATCAATTCCCTTCATCTCATTCCTACAACGGCAGGATATGTACCTCTTCGCGGACCTCGTGAATTCCTCTGAGAAACAGGCCGTTGCGGCCGTCTATGGAGATGGGATCACCGAAGTTAATCTGAAAACCGTTGATGGCTGCATATTGGCTGGTTTCAAAGACCTGCAGGTCACGGCAGCCGACTACGCAGGTCTTTTCCAGCCGGGTGGCGACCACTGAGGCATGCGAGGTCTGGCCGCCGCGGGCCGTGAGCAGACCGTCGGCCATGGAGATTTCCCGAATATCCTCGGGCACCGTATCCTGGCGGATCAAAATAAGGACCTGGCCGGGTTTCTCCTGTCTCAGCTGCCTGAGATTTTCTTCGGTGAACACTGCCAGTCCGGACAGGGCTGAACCGCTCACGCCGATACCCTTGCCGAGAATATCCTCCTGCAGGGTGTCCGACTCCTCAAAGACCTTGAAATGTTCTTTTTTCTTAATGGTGATCATATCCCTGGTCTGCAGGATATACAGATCTTCCGGATTCGGACCTTCAAAGGTAAACTCGATCTCCTGGGGATTCCACTCCTTGGTGTAGACCAGGTCGCGGGAAATCTCCAGCAGCCGCTCGTAAATGGCAGGAAACTCCCGTTCCAGCGTCTTATCCGGCGAACGGCCGTCAAGCTCTGCCTGTTCCACGGAAACGGGATGACTGGTCACCAGTCCTGAGACAATATCCTCACCCTGGTCACCGGCGGCATAATCGCCCCATAGGGCCACCCGCCGTACCTTGCGGTAGGGATGGGCGGTAAACAGGACCCCGCTGCCCGCCTGGTCGCTGAGGTTACCGTAGACCATGGTCTGGACAATCACCGCTGTGCCCCAGTCATCGGAGACATCCATCAGATGCCGGTATTCCTGTGCCTTGAGGGTATTCCAGGACTCCAGTACCATCTCCACGGCCCCGATGAGCTGCAGCCATGGATCTTCCGGAGCACTGCAGCCGCGTCTGCGCAGCGCATTCTGATATTCCAGGGCCAGTTCCCGCATCTGAGAGGGAGAAAACTGTCGTTTCAGGCGTACCTTGTACCGTTTCTTATGGGTATTCATCAGGGCCTGGAACTCTTCACGCTCCATATCTCCGGCCATGGCCCAGGACTGGAGAAATCGGCGGTAATTATCCCAGGCAAAATATTCCTGATCCGGATGCACGGCCACGTATTCCTTTATCAGGTCTTCATTTAAGCCCACGTTATGAATGGTGGTCATCATGCCGGGCATGGACATGGCGGAACCGGAGCGTACCGAGAGCAGGAGAGAATTTTCGGGTGAACCAAAGACACACCCGGTCTCCTCTTCCAGGTGGGTAATTGATCCGCGCACCCGCTGCATAAACTCGTCCCTGGCCCGGTTAAAACGCTGGACGGCCTGCCAGCAGCGGAAAATCTCCGTGGTGATGACAAAGGCCGGTGGGACCGGTTTTCCATCTCCTGCCAGCATCATCAGGTTAAATCCCTTGTTGCCGAGATGAATCAGGTTATGGGTGCGCAGATTTTCATTATGGAGCGAGGAGATAGTCTTTTCCGGATTATAGGTCATGAGCAGATCAATGGTCTGGTCATCCAGGATATCCTTTTGTGCCTCCAGGGTCTGAATAATCCGGGTAATGAAATTATCCAGCTGCTGCAGGCCGAAGGTGGTGGCAATCAGGTCGCGAAAAAAAGATTCGGACAGCCGATGCACGGTGGAGGGCAGATCATCCTCATCCCAGAGTGAGCGGTACTTGGTGAGCAGGTTGTCCTTACCGATCTGGGGGATGATAATGGATAGATTATTCTGGTGGATATTGGTGTAATAGGCATAGATAACGTCCTTAACCCCCTCGGACAGCCCACGGACAACATCGAGGTGCTGGGTATAGGAAAATCGTTTCATGCTGATCGAGGAGGTCAGCAGGCTGGCATAGGTATCGAGACGGCGGCTGAAGATACCGTCGATGTTAAGTGCCCGCAGATACAGGCGCAGACACTTGGAAATACGAATAAAGGTTGCCTGGGTGATAAAACCGAGATTAATTGAGGCGGTCAATCGCTCCAGGTAGATCCCGGCCAGTTTTTCCAGCCTGAAGGTCAGGCCAAGGGCGTCAAACTTGCGCTCTGAATAACGGCCGTACACGGAAGGAATATCCACTGCAATATGGCGTTTGTAGTAAATTTCTTCTTTGGGGGCAAACTTCTCTTCACTTAAGATGATAGCTTTCAGTTGTTCCAGATGGGTCAGCACCGCATCAAGACAGTGATAGACATCCCGGTTTTCCAGAACGTCCAACAGGGTATCCATCTCGGGAAAGCCGCTCTGAACCGCCTGCTGCAGCTGATTGCGCAGTTCCTGCATGCCTAAATTATACTTATGATGGAGCAGTTTGAACATCTGTACCAGCAGCTCAAACCGTTTGCGCTCCTGCTGAGAAATATCCTGCTGCCGTTCCAGATACAGGCCGCGATCCCTCTTGTCCCAGGCCAGAATATCGTCCATGGAATTAAACTGCAGGTCTTCCCGGATACGATTGGTCAGGATGTGCTGCTCATCGACAAAGGGACCTGACACAGCAATCTGGTCCAGAATTTCATCTGGTAGAAAGGGACGCAGATTATTTTTGTCCAGCGTAATCCAGAAGGTGAAGATTGCCCCGATAAAACCCACGATCAGGTTGGAGGACTCCACATGGGACTGCTTGCGGAGAAAATGAATCAGGACGTCGCGCCGCTTATGCAGCTCATCAAGTTCAGTGGACACATCGCGTAACTCACCTTCCGCCCCGATTTCGTTGAAAAAAACCGGCATCAGCTTGGTGAACTGTTTGGACAGGTTATAGATCGGGCCGATGGGATGGTTGAGCAGATCCGTGATATCACGCTGAAAAAGATCGGTATCCTTGACACAGGTTCCGGAGAGCTTGATGTTGATGATCAGGGCCGAAAACAGGGTGGAACACCACTTGGGCTCCTGCATGATCAGGCTCAGCCAGACCCGGATATTGGCCAGATGGGCAGGATTGGTAATGGGCTGCCAGTCTTCGTCCACCCCCATGACGTTGGCATACTGGAAACCAAAGCGGACCGCCTCCCAGAGAAAGGCCTCCACCAGGCGTGAGTTGCCGCGCTTGAACACCTCGCCACCGATAACCTGGATACACTGGAGCGAGGTATGCGGATATTTGCGGACATTGGCCTTGAGCAGCTGAAAGGTGGTGACAAAAAACTGCTCAATCTCTTCAAAGGTCTGCTTGCGGATCAACTGGACCAGGGAGCGGTTGATCTCCCGCAGGGTTTCCTCGTGGATCAGATACAGCCCGGCCGTATCCATGATCTTAAAGAGAAAGATCAGTTTCCGGTTTTCCACAAAAGGTGACTCGGCCCCCCCCGTGCTGTCGGCCGCCAGCTGGGCCGGAATCTTGCGGTACAACCGGACAATATCCATGTGGGCAGGCAAGTCAAGAATGTCACTTAAGCCCTGGAACGGATCCGCGCCGATATCAATACGCTCCAATGCAGCCTGATGCCCGCGAATCCGCTCATGGGAGATGTCGGCAAGCAGGGTACCGGCATGCCAGTCACGGCAGAAGGTCCCGCACTGTCCCTCAAACCAGGGCAGGGGGTCCTCTTCCCCCAGCCAGTAGCTGTAGTTGAGGGTAAGGATTTTCTTCATCAGACGGGCAATGGAGTTATAGGAAAAAGAGGTGCCGCTCTTACTGCGGCCAAAAGAGATCAGCCGAAGGGCCATCTTCTTCATGGGATGATGGCCCTGGACCATGTACATCATCACCTGATTGTCAATCTCATCCAACCTGCGTAACCGGTCAAAAAAATCATTGAGCCGGGTCTCGAAGAGAAGCAGTGTTTTCTCATCAAGGGAGGTGATCAGCTTGTCGGTATAGGCCAGCATGGCCTCCATGATCATGGATACCAGCTTACCTTTTTTTCGGGAATCAGCCATGGCCTCCAGAAAAATGGAGGTAAAGAGGGAAAAACTTTCCGGTCCCTTTTCATGCCTGCGGTAGTGATTGAGATTTTTCAGGACAAAGGCACGCAGTTCCGGAATGATCAGCTGCCAGTTGCGGTAGGGATGACTGATCTCATAGAGCAGACCTTCCAACTTGGTGGAAAGCCCCTGGTAACGGGCAACAACATCCTGCAGCAGCTGGTAGCGGGGATCAATCTTTACCTCTCCGGCAGTCTCCTGCAGGTTGGCTTTCAGGGCATCGGACTGGAGTGCAGGAGCTTCTTGCTGGGGCATGGCAAACCTCTGTGGAGGTGAAAACTGAAGATGGGAACTTTTCCTGGCTCTGTTATAAAACAGTATTGGCAAATGACCAACAGAGAAACGACTGAAGAGCAAAAAACGTAAGCCGCTACAGATATTCCCGCAGTGATAGCTCCCGCCATGTGGGGAAGACTGTACGAATATGCGGCACTTGAGATCACTTACAATTTTCTGATTACCCACAAAGCTCAGCCATTAACAAGTGTTTACCCGTTCAGCACTTCTTATTTCAAAGAAACGTCTTGAAAAATATTTCCGTCGACGCTATACAGTATTACGAATAAAAAATACATAACACTAAAGCGGTTGCATTGTCGGCAGGTCCAATCTTATAGATGGATTAATAGGTTTATAACAGGTTGACCGGTTCCGCTGAACTGTTGTTAAGAGGTAACTGTTCAGGAGCACCTTATCTTCGCCCATTTAAGCCTGCTCGAGTAACACAAGTACGCTTCACAGTCTTAAATGAACAAATCTAAGGCCCTCCTGAACAGTTACAGGACGGTGGTTTTGCAAGTTTTCTGCACCCACCTGAATAGTT
>WFRY01000099.1 GCA_015486315.1 Desulfobulbaceae bacterium | reverse complement strand
TTCCCCAATAAGTTCCTGATTGTTGCCAATAAAATAACCGACCAGGGCGAGAATGATGACCCAGATCCCCGCACCCAAAGCGGTGAAGATGATAAAAATGGGGAGGTTCATCCGTGCCAGACCGGCAGGTAGACTGATGTATTGCCGGATGCCGGGGAGCAGTCGTCCAATAAAAGTTGAGATATGGCCATGTCGGTCAAAAAAATCTTCCGATTTTTCCAATACTGCCGGGGTGAGCAGAACATAACGACCGTAGCGCTCAAACAGTGGTCGTCCCCATTTGACCGCCAACCAGTAGTTGAACCCGGCACCGAGGACGCTGCCAACAATTCCTGCAGCAATCACCAGGCTCAGTGACATCTCCCCCTGCGAAGCCAGATAGCCCGCCGGTGGAATCACCACTTCACTGGGAAAGGGGAAAAATGAAGATTCGAGAAACATCAGGACAATAATTCCTGGATAACCCCAGAGGCTCACCGTATCGACAATCCACATCACGATTTGATGGAACATATCAAGCCTTTTTCTGCGAGCAACTGTTTTCGATAGCTCGATTCTTAAAATAGTATCCACACTGACCGCCACAGGATGCTGCTTCATCAATATCACGCTGGTCGATGGGGAAGACCTTACAGGCCTGAGGGCGACAGATGCCATAGACAGAGCAACCACCATCTTTAGTCAGTGCGGGACAAGTAAACAACAGGTTGCAGCAAGTACCACACTGCCGACATTCTCCTTGCCGGGCTGAAAGCTGATCGCGAACATAGTCTTGGGAGAAATGAACCAGAAACAAGCGCCTTGTTTTCCCCGACAAATGGAGAAAGAAGCGCGAAGTACCAAATGATTCAGATACTTTTGCGAGCACTTGCCAGGAGATATTGATCGCAGCGACAAAGCGATCGGACAATTTCTGTTCATTATGAGTTGTTGTATGCATGGAATCTCCTTGATGAAAAGTATTTATTTCTGTCATCATTCTAAGCCTTTTTTCGGATCCTACCAGCCAGCCACAGGCCAAGAAAACCGAGAGCTAACAGCAGATAATCCCAATGGTTGATCAGATAACTGTGTATAAATTCCGTCACATTATGGATAAACAGGGTCAAAATATTGGAAAATGGTGGCGCAGTTTTTTTCACCTCATAGTGGACTCCATCAGGCGAAACATTGACCCTGACATAATGGTTAAAATAGTGACTGGCATCAGTACCACCTAGCTCAGCCCCTGCACCTCCGGTTATAGTGAACGGTGTCGCATGCCACTGACCGGTGTAGTAACCATGGACATGAGCAGTAAAAACCATCGTGACATGATTGATATCAAAAAGAGTATTCAGCTCTTCCGCTGTCGCCTTGTTGCTAAGGCTGTGCCCCAGTTGATATTCACCGGCTTCGGGATCGTAGAGAGGGACGTGCATAAAAATAAACCGATACCTATAGTTTTGTGATTTTTTCAGTTCTTCTTTCAGCCAAGCGTATTGCTGCGGGGCAAGACCTTCTTCATGGCTGCCATTCAGGGCTATGAAGTATGCATCACCAAAATGAAAAGAATAATACAACCGACCAAAGAGGCGATTGTAAGCGCAACTGCTCCCCTCCGTTTCGTGGTTCCCAGGGATCACCAGAAGTGGCTTGGTGAAGTGTTTGATCTGGTTGACATAGGTTCGATATTCAGACTGACCATCAAACATATTATCAATTATATCGCCGGTTTCGACAGAGAACACAACATCGTCACGATTAATATCTGAGATCAGTTTATTAAAGGTGCTGATGGAGTTTTTATTATCCCCAAAGACAGCAAAAGAAAAGGATTCTTGTTGCTGATCCTTCGCTGAGATTAGCTGTACATTGGTATAGTTCCAATCTCGCACGGAGGGAGGATCGGGGAAAATGATCAGGGAATAAATAATTGGGACAATCCCAACAACAATAAGTATCAGTGAAAAAATGACCAAAGGGCTATATTTCATTCTTTGCATGGTTCTTACCTCTTAACAGATGTTGCCGGAGAATGGACATCCCCGACAGGGGTTGGTGCATCAATCAACAATATTTTTCCACTCCAATCACCGCTACCTGACTTTTCTAGGTTCAGGCTACGAAGTTGGGGGGAGAAGAATAACGGGGAAAGATCCTGTTTCAAGATCGATAGCGCCGCATCAAAATCTTTATTCCCCATGGGCAGGGTCAACAGGTTCGCCAACGCCCGAGACTTTTCACTTTCAACAGTCCCAACCCACAGTGGAGCACTGCTCTTCAAGCGATAGGATGTCGGCCATAAGCGGAGAACCAGACGTTTTCCAGATTCATTTTTGACCAGCAGCAGAGCCTCCTGACGACCACC
>WFRY01000098.1 GCA_015486315.1 Desulfobulbaceae bacterium | reverse complement strand
TTCAGCACGTCTCGCGGTATCGACTACAGCTACATTATTTTTTAGCATGAATATTGTCCAGGATACGTTAATTCAGTCAAGCGCAAATTCTTCCATCCAGGCCTGATCATCATCTCGTTTGGGTTGATCATCTTTTCGCAGCAGATAATTTTCAATGACCAGGCAATCCATGTTGGTCCGCATGAAGCAGCGATACGCATCTTCAGGGGTACAGACAATGGGTTCTCCGCGCACATTAAAGGAGGTGTTTACCACAGCAGGACATCCTGTCAGCGCTTTAAACTCCTGCACCAGGGCATAATACCTCGGATTTGTCTGTCTGTGAATGGTTTGAATGCGTGCAGAGTAGTCCACATGGGTTATTGCGGGCAGAGTGGAACGGGGCACAAGTAATTTTTCCACGCCAAAAAGACCACGCTGCTGCTCATCAAGTGCTCTCCGGTGCTCTTTGTTGACATCTGCAACGATCAGCATATAGGGACTGGGCCTGTCAAGATCAAAAAAATCAGCAGCATCCTCTGCAAGTATTGACGGGGCAAAGGGACGAAATGATTCTCGAAATTTAATCTTCAGGTTCATGATCGACTGCATTTTGCTGCTGCGCGGATCGCCGAGAATGGAACGTCCTCCCAGGGCACGCGGGCCAAATTCCATTCGTCCCTGAAACCAGCCGATAACCTTTTCATCAGCCAGCATCCGGGCAAGCTCCGGCAGGAGACCGGCATCCTCCATCTTCTCGTAGCAGGCCCCCAGGGCATCGAGCTGGGCCGCTATTTCCTCATCTGTACAAGCCGGGCCCAGGTATGATCCAGCCATGGCGTCATGGATATTATCGGCAGTGCGCGCGCCCCGGTATTTATCATACCACACGGCAAGAGCCGCTCCCAGTGCCCCGCCCGCATCTCCGGCAGCCGGTTGTATCCAGATATCTTTAAATGGTCCTTCACGGAGCAGGCGGCCGTTGGCAACACAGTTAAGGGCGACACCACCGGCAAGGCAGAGATACTCGGCGCCGGTATCTTTGTGGATTGTCCTGGCCAGACGTAGAACTATTTCTTCTGTTACGTCCTGAATAGAGCGGGCAATGTCCATTTCCCGCTGGGTCAGCTCCGTTTCAGGCTTCCGGGCAGGTGCGCCGAATAAGGAGCCAAACCGTGCATTGGTCATGGTCAGACCGGTTGCATAGGAAAAATAGCGCATGTTCAGGCGAAAGGTGCCGTCCTCTTTCAGGTCAATTAAGCTGTCAAGAATTTGATCGACATATTTTGGTTCGCCATACGGGGCCAACCCCATCAACTTATACTCACCCGAGTTGACCCTGAAGCCGGTGTAATAGGTAAAGGCTGAATAGAGCAGACCGAGCGAGTGGGGAAAATCCAGCTGCCACAGGGCCGTCAGCTGATTGGCGTCACCCGACCAGGCGGTCGTGGTGGCCCATTCTCCGACACCATCGAGGCAGAGTATTGCCGCCTTCTCAAAGGGGCTGGGGAAAAAAGCCGACGCTGCGTGCGACTGATGGTGCTGGGTAAACAACAGGTTGGGAAGAGCTGTTGTTTTCAGGCCGCTGCATGCGCCTAACTCTTTTTTCAGCGTCCGTTTGATATAGAGTTTTTCTTTCATCCAGACAGGCATTGCCGCCAGAAAAGAGCGAAACCCCCTGGGTGCATAGGCAAGATACGTTTCAAGCAGGCGTTCAAATTTGACCAGTGGTTTATCATAAAAAACTACATCGCTGACATCGGCAAGCGTTATTGCAGCCTCGTCCAGGCAGTACTCAAGTGCATGGGTTGGAAAAGCCGGATCATGCTTCTTTCGTGTAAACCGTTCTTCCTGGGCAGCCGCGATAATCTCGCCGTCACGGATCAATACGGCAGCACTGTCGTGATAGTAGGACGAAAGGCCGAGGATATAGGTCATTTGGGGAGAAACTCCACAGTAAAGGGTACAGACAAAGACTTCATCATGGAGTTAATAATTGAGGAAGGGCGAGCCTGCAATGGAAAAGCGCCACTGCAGGCCCGAAGATGTCGGGTTTCCCGTGATTCTTGAGTGTTTCTGCGCACAGCTGCCTCGGGAAACAGGCTGAGGTCGGTGTGGGGTAGAAAGACAGAGGCTACCTACGTACTGATCTTTAAAGCCGGGGATCTCCAAGAGTTAAAACCGGTCATCTTGCGAACCACCTTCACCACGTCTTTACGGATATGGTTGGAGAGTAAGCGCATCCAGACACCCATCAATGGTGGGTTGCCCACATAGACGATCTTATCCGAAACCTAAACGAGGTCAACCCCCTTTTATTTAATTTATTTCAGTGGATAACAAGATGACATTGCCGAGGTCATGGGTTGCACAATATTTAATTCTTTTCAGACCGAAAGTATGATACCGTATATACGGTATATAAGGTAAATACGGACATGACCTTTTTCAATTCGTTGTAGAAACCCACCATCTTTAAGGGTGGGCGATTTTTGCTGCGATTGATCATAACGAACTTGTCTACTGCCATGTATTTTGCTTATCATATTTCACTCTGTACGCATTTACCGAATAAAGCAAAAAAGGGGGAGGCAATGGCTGTGAAAAACCTGAAGAAAAGCGTTGTCATCATGTTGGTTGCCGGTGGATGTATTTTGCCGACAGTAACAACAGCCGGTTTAGATGATTTCC
>WFRY01000097.1 GCA_015486315.1 Desulfobulbaceae bacterium | reverse complement strand
CTTTCCCACTGATCTCACCATTTCTAAATACAAAGTCAACAACGAGGTGATAAGTATAACTGGTATTATGCGAGACATCACCGGGCGCAACGAAGCTGAGAAAAAGCTGCGGGCGAGTGAAGAAAAATTTAAAACGCTTGTTACCAGAAACGAAGAAATAATATATATGATTGCCAAAGACGGTACATTCCTTCTCTCGGAAGGAAAAGGCCTGGCAAAACTTGGTCTTAAACCGGGGCAGGTTGTGGGAGAGTCTGTTTTTGAGCTCTATAAAGAGTATCCACACATGTTGACCGAAATGAGAAGGGCTTTTAATGGTGAAACCGTCACCGTAGAGGAAAAAGTCAACGGTAATTATTTTAGAAATTGGTACACTCCTCATAAAGACCATGAAGGTAATGTGATTGGATTATTAGGTTTATCGATAAACATCACCGAGCGCAAGCAGGCAGAAACAAAGCTGAAGACGTACCAGGAGAGACTCAAAACCCTTGCCTCGCAGTCGATTATTGCTGAGGAAAAAGAAAGAAGCCGTATCGCTGCTGATCTACATGACAATATCGGCCAGACCCTTGCCTTTGCCCGCATCCAGGTTGCCAGAGCCAAAAAAATAGCGACGAAGGAGGATAAGCTGACAACCATATTAGACGAAGTATCCCAATCGCTGCTTGATACCATACAGGAAACAAAAGATCTGGTTTTTGACCTGAGTTCGCCACTGCTCCATGAAATAGGTTTGGGTGCAGCAATTTCCAACTGGCTTGAAGAGCAGGTTGGCAGGAAAAACTCTATTATGGTAAACTTTGTCCATAACGATAAAGAATTATCGTTGAATGCAGATATGAAATTAATTTTATTCCGTAATGTACGCGAACTCCTCTGCAATGTCATCAAACATGCGCAGGCAACAGAAGTGGTTGTGTCTCTGACGAGCAATGAGGAAGAGCTTGTGATTATTGTGCGCGACAATGGAATAGGATTTGATTGTGACAGTCAAGCAAATTGTATTGGAATCGATACCGGGTTTGGACTCTTCAGCGTCAAGCAGCAAATTGAGGATTTTGGCGGCCGCCTGGAGATCGATTCCAAAGCAGGCAAGGGCTGTAAAGCAACGTTGAGAGTACCGATTAACAGATAAGACCGAGCTGCACCAGGAACCTCTATATTTGATGACAGACATGAGTGACCCTAAAATGCAAAGTACCATTCTGTTGACTGATGACCATCCTGTTTTTCGTAAAGGATTGCTCTTTCTGTTGGAAGATGAAGAGGATATGCGTGTTATCGGCGAGGCTGGAGATGGTCAGACAGCACTTGCACTCGTCCAGGAATTATCACCCGATATTGTTGTCATGGATGTCACAATGCCTGAACTTGGTGGCATAGAGGCTACAAAACGTATTGTCTCAAAATTTCCCGATACCAAAGTCGTCGCCTTATCGATTCATTCTGAAAAACAATTTGTGCTGGACATGCTGGAGGCAGGTGCAGCCGGATACATCCTGAAGGAAAGTGTACCCGAGGAGCTTGTCAAAGGAATCCGGTCCGTAATGCTTGGTGAGGGGTATTTGAGCCCTGCTATTACAGGAATTGTTGTTTCGAAATTCAAAGAATCCATGTCCTCGCAAGATCATTTTACGGGAACAACTCTTGAACTCCTTGAAACGAAACTGCATGCGCCCCAGCTGTCCGAAGATCATGTACCTCGCCTGAGGTTGGTAGAACGTCTTGAACAGAACAGGCAGCTTCCCTTGCAAACTGTTATAACACCGGCCGGATATGGAAAATCCACTCTGGTAGGGTGCTGGTTATCCAACCATGAATGGCCCAATGCCTGGGTATCTTTGGATGAAAATGATAATGACCTGGGTCAATTCATCCGTTACCTCTTACATGCAGTTAGATCCAGGTTTTCTGGTGCCATGTCTAAATCCATGGCCTTACTTACATCTGCAAAATTACCACCCCTTCAGGTTATTGCTGCAACACTGATTAATGAAATAGAGTTGATTGAGCAGGATTTCATCCTGGTCCTCGATGACTTACATCTCATAAAGGAAAAAGAGGTGTTCGATCTGCTGACGGAACTGCTACGATACCCGCCGTCTCACATGCATCTCATATTGATAGGCCGGACAGACCCGTTTCTGCCGATGACCAGGCTGCGAAGTCAAGGCTTGCTCTCCGAGTTACGTATGGCGGATCTGCAGTTTACAAAACAAGAAACAGGTGAGTTTCTCGGGTACATGCTTCATGAGGATGTAGATGAATCCATAGCCGAGGACTGGTGGAAGAAAACAGAAGGATGGATTACCGGGTTACGACTGGCATCCCTATACATCTGTCATCATGATAATTTGAACAGCTTGCTCTCGAACCTGCAGGGAACGGGGCAATATGTCATGGAATATCTCTTTAATGAGGTACTGGCAGACCAGCCCGAAAATATACGAAAATATCTTCTTGCTGTCTCCATAGTGGATAAATTCAATGCCTCGCTGGTAGAAGCTGTATGCTCCTGTGCCGGGAATGAGGGTGAAATTGACGGTTGGTCTTTCATCAATTGGATCAGAGAGCATAACCTGTTCCAGATCGCCCTGGATAATCAAAACAACTGGTTCCGTTTCCACCACCTGTTCCTGGAATTGTTGAAAAAGCAGTTGCTGCGCCACCAAAGTCCCGACAAAATTGCTGCAATGCATGCCCGGGCCAGTGGCTGGTTCGAGGAGCAGGGGCTGATTTATGAGGCGATTCGTCAGGCACTGAAGGCAGGAGACACGGTCGGTGCAATCGATATCTTTGATCGACACCGGCGGGACGAACAGGAGGACCACTGTTTAAATATTACAAGGTGGCATACTCTTTTTCCGGAGAAGCTCCAGAAGAACCATTCAGGGCTTTTACTGGCCCGGGCCTGGTCTTTGCACGAACAATACCGGTTGCTGGACATTATACCAATCATTCATCGAGTGGAGTCGCTCTTTAAGGACAAGACGCCGGACGATATCTCCCGGGGAGAGCTGAAACTCTTTCAAGGTATATTACTGTACTGGGAAGGCAAAGGGAACCTCAGCCTCAAACTGCTTAAGGAGGCACAGGCAATGATCCCCTTGAAATATGCCATGCTGTCCGGGCTCACCGAGGTTTATCTCTCCGTTGCGAGTCACAGGACAGGTCAGGGGCAAATGAACTGCCAGAGACTGAATAACAGGATCAGGAAAGGCACGCATCTCGATGGAGTGTTGTTGTCCAGACTCATTCTCGGACGTTCCTTACACTACATGCTTTCCGGAGAACTGCTCCAGGTCGTGCAGGAGATTCAATCCGTGGAGATTATATCAGGACAACGAGGTCTTGTCCTGCCGCAGAATTGGGGTGATTACCTCCTGGCATCCTGTCACTTTTTGCGCAATAACCTGGAAGCAGCATCTCCTTATTTTGCCACATTGATTGAGCGTCGATACAACA
The DNA here is from genome assembly GCA_015486315.1 of Desulfobulbaceae bacterium. Classification (GTDB taxonomy): domain Bacteria; phylum Desulfobacterota; class Desulfobulbia; order Desulfobulbales; family Desulfobulbaceae; genus Desulfobulbus_C. The sequence goes on along the minus strand of WFRY01000097.1, from coordinate 872 downwards.
TTCATACAGGAGCTGCCGTCGATGCCATGATCGGGCAGGCACTCACCCAGCAGGCGTTAAAGATGCCGGCTGCTGCCGCGGAAACAGTAGAACTGCTGCTGGATTTCACCCGCAATATTAACGACCCGCGACTTCTGACCCTGGCTCAGTCCTGCCAGGCTCGACTCGCACTCACCAGTGGCGACCTGGAGTCCGCGACCCAGTGGCTGCATGCATTCGATGATAAATATTTCGCTTCTTCAACGTTTCTCTTCTGGTTGGAGATACCTTCCATTACCCATGCCAGGATATTGATCGCCCTCGGGTCGGGCGACAGCCTGAAGTTGGCTGACGAATTACTCAAGACGCTTTTGCAGATGATGGAAGAAGCGCACAACACCTTCCAGATTATCGAAATTATGCCGTTACGTGCGTTGATCTATGACAAACAAGGCCGTTCTGATGAAGCTCTCGATGTTCTTTCGGGTGCGGTTCATCTGGCAGAAGCAGGCGGCTGGATTCGTCCATTTGTTGAACTTGGTCCCCCCATGGAAGATCTGCTGACACGATTGCAGGAACAAAACGAAGCACCTGGTTATTGCAAAACACTCCTGGTCGCTTTCAGGGATGATTCAGCAAGGGCAGCAGATGCGCTCAACAGGCACGACAGCCCTTCGCCTCTCCCTCACTTCTCCTCATCTATGGAAATCCCTCTGACAGATCGTGAACAAGAGATACTTGATGAACTGGTTCATGGGAAATCAAATAAAGAGATCGGTGATACTTTGTTTATTTCCATTTATACCGTAAAAACGCATCTTAAAAAGATCTACCAGAAGCTTGATGTGAACTCACGCCTTCAGGCGGTCACCAAGGCCAATACCCTGAGTGTT
>WFRY01000096.1 GCA_015486315.1 Desulfobulbaceae bacterium | reverse complement strand
CTCTTGACATGATAACACCTCGGAATGTAAGCGTTTCAGGAACACCCTGCTGTGCGTGATCAAGGCCCCCGATAATACCCCTGTATATCTGGGGACTTGAGCGCGTGCAGCAGGGTGTTCATGGAGCGCTTACCAATCATAATTCCGGCTGCTCCTCTTCACCCCGTCATGCCCATAGCCGTCAAGCTAAGCAAAATTTCGCATGAAAACCGTAGGTTGGGTTAGCGTGGTACATCGTCACATCTTGTCGGGTTACGCTGAGTTTTTCTTTATCTCCACTTGACGAAGAATCTAAAGGCAGCGTAACCCAACAGGTGCAGTTGTTGAGCCGCTAACCCGACCTACAAGATATTGATATATCGACAAAACTATTTTAGCATGACGGCTATGCCGTCATGCCCGAGTGTTGTTATCGGGCATCCAGAAATGTTTTTACCTCCTGAGCTCTGTATATACTAAAATTATTATAGAAAATTTAAGTCAAAGTCGGTAGCAGCAATTTTTACTCTCTTGTCTACTGTCCCCAAACGAGCCTTCATCATTTCTTCATTAAGATACTGTACGCTGTGTTTCCATCACCCCATTCAACCAGCATGGATACAGTATTTTTATGGATCGAAAAAATTCTTTTCTCAGTCGGAAAAAAACAAGCTCAAAGGCCTGCTTTCCCGCAAATACACTCAGATTGTTCTCCAGCCATCGATATGCTCCCCTCTACTGGATCGCAATCTGCTACCTTCTGACTTCTCTCAGCCTGCGCATAGTGCTGCTTGCCTTCTTTGGCCCGGCGGCACATGTACCAATCCAGGATTACCCCATAATTATCGGATTTGGCCTGTGCAATGACTGTATTGAAGCATTATATCTGTTGGCACCGCTTACGCTCTATCTTTTTCTGATGCCGCAACGAATCTTTAATTCACGGATTGGCCGCCTTTTAATGGTCTGCCTTCTGTGGCTGCTGTTATTTGGTATGTTGTACCTCTCTGCGGTCCAGTTTTTCTTTTTCCAGGAATTTGACGCCCGTTTCAATCTGGTGGCAGTGGATTATCTGCTGTACCCTCACGAAGTTTTTGTCAATATATGGGAGTCTTATCCGGTCGGCCGGGTCCTGTTCTTTATGGCCGCGCTCAGCAGCATGCTCGTCTTATTCTTATGGCCAATTATCAGAAAAAGCATGTCTGATCAAAGAGCTATTTTTGGTCGCATACGAGTATTTGCAGGCCATATACTGCTTCTTGCTGCAGCTGCCAGCCTGTTCTCCACCCACACCCTTGCCTTCTCTGCCAATCGGGTGAGTAACGAAATTACAGCCAACGGACTCAGCAGTTTTTTTCAGGCCTTTCGCACCAATCAGCTTGATTACGACCAGTTTTATCACACCGGAAATTCGTTACGGATGTTTACTCTGCTCAAAAAACAACTTGCAACAGAGGGCGGCCGGTTTATCTCGACGCAGCCCATGGATACCAGGCGTCGTTTTTCCGGAAGTACACCAGGGTCAGAAAAGCTCAACGTGGTTGTCATTGTTGAAGAATCACTTGGATGCGAGCAGGTTGATATCTGCGGAAATGGACTGGACATAGACGCGGCACTGGCAGATAAAGAGGTCCGCATGACTCCTTTTCTTGATGAATTTGCCGGGCAGGGACTGTTCTTTAACCGGGCCTATGCCACCGGCACACGAACAGTACGTGGGCTTGAGGCAATCAGCGCTTCCTTTCCGCCCATTCCCAGTGAATCGATAATGAAGCGACCAGGTGGAGAACATATTGCAACCTGGGGCAAGGTGATGCGGGAAAACGGTTACCAGACAAACTTTATTTATGGCGGCTATGGCCGATTTGATAACATGAATACATATTTCAGGGGAAACGGCTTTGCCATCAGCGACCGGCTTGACATTAAAGATCCTGTCTTTACCAATATCTGGGGCGTTTCAGATCAAGATCTGTTTCGACACGCCTGTACCTATTTCGATCGACTTGCGCAACAGGACAAACCGTTTTTTTCCATTATCATGACAACCTCCAACCACTCTCCCTATACATTTCCTGAAGGAATAGCCGGCATTCCAGCCAAGGGAGGAGGTCGAAATGCCGGTGTGCTCTATGCCGATTATGCCCTGCGCGAGTTTTTTACCATGGCCCGAAAGCACAGATGGTATACCAATACCCTCTTTGTCGTTGTCGCAGATCATGGGGCAAGGGTATATGGAGAGGCCCAGATACCATTGAGCAGCTATGAAATCCCTCTGCTGATTTTCGCCCCCGGTCATATAAAGCCTGCTCAGGTGCAGACCCCCATCAGCCAGATGGACATTGCCCCAACTGTTCTCGGCCTTCTCGGCCTGCCCTATGAGGCACCATTTTTCGGGCAAAATGTTCTGCAGGAGGATGCAGACCCGGCCACGCTGCTCTTTAACCATAACCATGATGTTGCGCTCTACCGTGAGAAAAAATTAGTTATTCTCGGGCTTCGCGATAAGGTAACTACCTATCAATACAGGCTCGGCACCGACAGGTTCAGCAAGATCGACAACATTGCCGACTTGACGGATATAGCCACGGCATACTATCAATGTGCATTTGAACTCTTCAAAGATCACCGCTACCAATAAGAGGCACTCCGACAGGATGTAAGGTAGGTGTTTCAGGAATGTCCTGCTGTGCGTGATCAAGGTGCCCGATCATACCCTGTATATTTTGGGATTTGAGCGCGTGCAGCAGGGTGTTCATGGAGCGCTTACGATGTAAGCCGGTTGCTTGCAGACGGGAATGAACAGAGGAAACCGGAGATGCGAATTCTGATAGTCGATGACGAGCCGGAACTGGTGAACCAGATCAGCCGGGCACTGACCCAACAGCAGTACACCGTCGATACGGCCCTGGACGGGGAAGCTGCCCTGGACAGAATCTATGTTGATCCCTACGACCTTATCCTGCTTGACATCATGCTGCCGAAGATAGACGGCTACGGTGTCCTGCGCGCCCTGCGAAACGAAAAAAAATCAACCCCGGTTCTGATGCTGACGGCCAGAGGAGATCTTAAAAACAAAATAAAAGGACTGGACCTGGGAGCGGACGACTACCTGGCCAAACCTTTTTCCATGGAAGAGCTGCTGGCACGCATCCGTGCCCTGTTGCGCCGCAGTAATGCCCTTGTTTCACCAATCTTGAGGATAGCCGACATAAGCCTGGACACCACGAGTAGAGAAGTTTTTCTCAAGAATCAAAGTGTTGAGCTTACACCAAAAGAATTTTCCATCCTCGAATTTCTGCTCTACAACCAGAATCGTGCCATTTCCCGCTACAGCATAGCAGAACATGTCTGGGGTGACGAGTTTGATCCGTTGACCATGTCCAACAGTATTGATGTACATATCAAAAATCTGCGCAAAAAAATTAATGACGGCAAGGGGAATATTATCAGCACGGTTCGGGGGGTGGGCTATATGGCTAAGGACACGAACCAATGAAAATTCGCAACAAAATTACACTCTGGATTACCGGCGCCGGGTTGTTAGCCGGATTGCTCTTTTCCATTATCATTACCTATGAATTAATTGAGCAACCCTATGAGCTGCTCGATGGAGAACTGGAATCCCAGGCCTATACATTACTTGCAGGGCTCTCGTCCGCGGACAAAGGTCTGTTTCCCCAGGAGGATATGAGCATGCTGGATTCTCTGGGCAGGTTATACTGGTTCAAGATGTTTAATCGGCAGCAGAAAGTTGTCTACAGCTCGGCCATGACCGGTTTTGTCAACCTGCCGCTCAAGAAAAAAAGCGGCAGCTACAATATCAACTGCGCAATCCCCCCGGAAATTTCCTATCTTGAATGCGATAACAACAACAGAGTAACGTTCCGGGTTCGTGTTTTCACCATTGTTTTCGCAGGGCAGGAGTATATCGTCCAAATTGCCCGTCCCATGGAAAAGCTGCAGGAAGAGATTACCGACTTGATCATAGCCATAATCGTCGGCCTTCTTATTTACACAGTCGCCCTGCTGCTGTTTGGTTATTTTGCCGCCGGAAAAATTCTCCAGCCCATTGCCGATATCAATACACTGGCCCTGGAGATCAGTGAAAAGACCCTGGATAAGAGAATACCACTGGGCAGCACTCAGGACGAACTGTACACCTTGTCCTTATCCCTTAACCGGATGTTTGATCGTCTGCAGTTCTCCTTCCTGCGCCAGAAAGAATTTATCGCCAATGCCTCCCACGAGCTGAAAACCCCAATCGCCATGCAGCGCCTTTTTTTCAACGAGGCACAACAGCGGGATGATCTGCCCCGGGAGTTTGCAGCACGACTGGATGGCCAGATGAAAACCCTGTACCGCATGGATCGTCTGGTAAAAAATCTGCTTGATCTATCCGCCCTGGAAGGAAGGGAAACTTTTTCTGCCCAGACCATTGACCTCTCAAATCTTATGACATCCGTTGTTGCCGAATTTCAGGAGATCATTGAAGCGGCAGGGATTCATCTTGTCCTTGAGGTCGAAAAAACCGTCCGGATTCAGGCAGACGGAGAAAAATTACGCCAGATGCTGATCAACCTGATCGACAATGGTATTAAATATAACAGGCAGGAAGGGGGAGAGCTGCGCATCCTGCTGACCACGAAACAGAATGATGTCCATATCGAAGTGTTTAATACCGGCCCGGGAATTCCGGGCCAGGAACTCGCACAGGTCTTTGAACAGTTTTACAGGGTAGAAAAATCACGAGCAACAGCCCTGGGCGGATCAGGTCTCGGCCTGACCATTGTCAAACGAATCGTAGAACTCCACCACGGGACCATTACACTGACCAGCGAACCCGATAGCTGGACCAGGGCCCGTATTTCTCTCCCCTCCTCCCAAGGCAATGAGGACGTACATTTAATGTAGTAAGCGCTCCATGAAAAATAAACCGTGGTCTGTCCCCTGTTTAGTTTCCCGTGCAAACGATGATAAAATGTAGCAACAGGTGTTATTCCAATCACAGATTACAATTATTATTCAGCACGTTCCCCAGGCCGTCATCGCAGGCGACACATTTGATAACATTTGGATTGTCACCGCTGACCCCGCCAATAAGCGTGGATTGACTGACTGTGAAAAAATGATCACTGCTGATCGCTGCACTTCCTCCTTCCAACGTACTTCGTCGAATAATAGGTTCGTCGTGGGCCTCTCCATCGAAAGCCAGTTGCTCGGATAAGAGGGCATTACTTATTTGCCCGCCGGTAGCTAAAATAGTTGTGTTCACAAGGAGAGGTTCACTGGTGATGGTCCAGCCAGAGGATGAAACGGTATGGCTCCGGACACCTATATTATTGCTTGAAGCACCGGATACATTGATAGTAACACTGCCTAAAATAACGCTTGAATTATACAGAGACACTCCATAATGATTTATTCCGTTACCAGACACCCGTATAGAGATGTTATGCATTTTTGTTTGCGCGGCGTTCCAATATGAATAGATACCAATAACCAGCGAGCTGGCATTACCGGTATTATGCACAGACATATTTGATAATGACACATAACTCGCAAGTTTAATAATCGCTGCATTCTCAGCCTCTTGTGAACCGATTGTTCCCGTGAGGATGGTAACATCTTCACCACTACCCGTGATACTGACATAGCCTTTCATGATCAGGGTCTCGGTCAGGGTATAGACACCGGGAGCAATGATGATGAGATAGGGATTGTCTGCGGCGGCATCGGTTATCGAGTTCATTGCCACTACCGGATCGGTAAAATCACCATTCTTTTTAGCCACGGTGACAACATTTTTCAGCGGTTTGCTCTGATGGCTCAATAGGGGGATAACAACGACCTTATCTGCCGCCCCAGACCAGCCGGGGATAAGAAAGCTGGCAAATACGAGCATGATAATCACATGGAGAGTTTTCATTTTTCACCTCAATTCTTGTAAATTGTTATGGGGTGGGGCAGCAAAGAGCGCCATGTTCTTTTATGGCCATGTCCCCACACCACCTATGCAATGATCCGGTTTTCCATGGACGATGTCTGATTATGATACTCCATTGCCCGCCTTCAACCACGCCGGTATCGTCACTAGCCGTGACCGCATCTTCCCGGCCCGTAACCAGGCGCGTGCCTGGGAAAATGGCCGTCCTGTCCCTTTTTCGGGGAAAGTTATTTTCAAAGCACAGGGAATGATAGCATCTTCCCGGATAATTAACAAAGAAAGTAGTGTGGTGACACTTAAATAGTGGACATGTTTTTTTCAACTGCAACTACATTAGAATGACTGTCTCTATTATTCGACACTTTAGATACCAAGAGAGAAAATTTTACCATAGTTCATCGATTTTAAATAATCTACTGCCTTTTTTCGCTTGTTTACAACGTTTGTGTATAGTTATCGTTCTTATCCCTCCAATTTGGTGGTATAAAAACAATTGTGGGCTCTTCAGACGAATCTGGAGGGTAAAACAAGCCAAATAGCACGGATTAATCTTGTGCGATATAATTTGTTGAATCTATCCCAAAAAAACGCACGTTCTCGCGGGTCGGTGCCGAACCTATTGTTAGCCGATTTTGGCGATATATTAGCCTATTAGATCCCATGGGTTGACAAGGGAGACTCCACTTACTTTCATATCTTTAATATTTCTTGTTGCTACTGTAAGGTCGTATGCTATTCCTGTACAGGCAATTAGTCCATCGATTGT
>WFRY01000095.1 GCA_015486315.1 Desulfobulbaceae bacterium | reverse complement strand
GTTATCACCCTGCCCATTAACCTGGTAGCTTGACCAGCGATATTCGCCGGGATGGTCGACTATACCAGCACGGACCGGGTTCATTTCAATATAGCGCTGACAGGTAAAAAGATACTCTTGCTGTTGAATAATACTGGAACGAAAGCGCCCCTCCCAGAGAGTGCCGCTTCGTTTATAGGTTCGATTGATGTACTGCACGTAACGCTGCCCCAACCGCTTCATTAAATTCCCTGCACTGTCGATCTTCCGGGGAGTGAGAAGAAGCTGGACATGGTTTGTCCTTAAAACGTAACTGGTCACAGGATTTGTAACTATGTGTTTTCATCTACCGTAAACCTGTAAGTGATCAGGGGTGCCGTAGATTCGTGCAGGAGTGACTGGCCGCTATGCCCCTCTATGCGGCCAGTCGCGACCGTGCGAAGAGGTAAGCGAGGGACGAGACTCCGTGCGGTGCCCCTGATCACTTACATTAAAACGCAGGCATGAATTGAACAACCCGAACTTTGCGAATACTCTGTCAGCCACTCAAGATAAAACAGATAATCTTCATCTGCAAAAAAACATGATTGCGGTTGTTCCCTCGTTGGATAATATGAAGGGGAACACCGGGCATTATTATTCGTGGTCGCCTTGGCATGGCAAAGATGTTAAAATAAGAGGCACCTCACTTCAATAAAAAAACGGGGTCTGTCCCCTATTTAAATGAGAAAACGGATACGAATAGACATCGACTATCGCAAAGACTGCTGATGGGGTTATAAAGACGTAGGTATACGTCTTGGCAAGATGAACTCCGGCGAACAGTACTGTTTTATGTGTGTCAGCAAGATGGCCGAGGGAATGGATAAGCTGGTCTCAGCCGCTGGTGGGGAAATTCTTTCCAGAGATGATCGGTCTTATGGCGTCGTACTGACGGTACGAAAAAAATAAGGCCCGGCTATTATGAGCCTCTCTGCTCCAGCAGATCGCTCAGAGCTGCCGGCAGAACGCCGTGAACCTTGCTGGTAATCTTCCGTTCATTTTTCTGCCACCAGACTCCGACAAACACAACACCCAAACCGATAAACGTCAGTGAGATGGGAAAAAACCAGGAATCCTTGAACACTGTTGATGCCAGATGTCCGATGTAGAGAGAACAACCAAGCGCACCAAAGACCACAAAGACCCGCCTGACCAGTACCACGCCGATCCCGATGAGTCCCAGGTTCAGCAGGCAGTAGAAAAATTTTGCGTATTCGCTGTCTGAATGCTGGGATGTCAAACCTCCCCAGAAGGCCATGATCCCGAACAGGTACAACCAGAAGGCATAATCACCACTCCTGCGCGACCTGATATCTACCCAGAAGGCAAGGAGGATATTCACGGCACCAAACCACATGGAGACCAGGGCTTTGAACTCAAAATCATATTTCCCCTCATGCAGCAGCGGCGCCAGGTCCATGGACATGTACCAGAGAGTTGCAGCCACCGGCATGAGAAGAAAAGGATAGCGGTACTTCCAGGCCATAACCGCACCGACTGCCAGGGTACCCAGTTCCATATACAGCCAGTGCCAGCGGATATAGTGATGATAGTCTTTATATGCCGTATGTTCAGGCCACATGCCGAGGGCCTGCTGCAGACCGTAAATGGCAAGCGGGGTAAGTGCGGTTACAAAAGCTGCACAGATACCTGCCGGTACGGCCAGACCTTTTGCCTGAAAATAAGTAGTCAGCTTCAGCCCGGCAACCGCGTACAGCAGGGCAATCAGCACAATTCCCCAGCCGCCGAATGTTTCCCAGCCAAGGTTCATAAACAGGGTCATGGCCCCGATGGCCAGCATCCCCCCCAGGTAGTACAGAATATGGGTAAAATCAAAACGCGGCCCGGTGACCGGCTGGGCCCGGAGAAAGGTTACCAGCTTATCGGCCTGATCCCGTGAAAGAATGTCTGCCGCAACAGCACGGTCTAATTGATTTCCGGTAATCTTCATCATTACTTCAACCGCCCTGGCAAAGAGTTTATTATTACCCACATTATAGTTCATAAACAACAGGCCTACAACCGCTCTGCCGGAAATGAGGCTGTATATCCGTAACTGGTCACGGGGTTTGTAACAATATGTTTTCATGTACCTTAACCCTGTAATTGATCAGGGGTGCCGTAGATTCGTACAGGCGCGACTGACCGCTATAGACCATCTATGCGGGCAGTCGCGACCGTGCGAAGAGGTAAGCGAGGGACGAGACTCCGTGCGGTGCCCCTGATCAATTACGTATATCCTCTGAAGTGGTAACTACTCACAGGGTGTATATAAATCATGCCCCTGACTCTTCATCTTTTCCGGATTGGGCAAATTCTTCTTTGAGTTCGCAGAGCAATGAATGTAGTATAAGTATAGGAGGTTCTTGTTATGATTTGTTTTTTTACAACTGCACCACACCGCATTTCAACCTCACCTTCACCTCTAACCTATTATTTTGTATATAAAAAACATAGTCAGCACTGAAAAAACCAAAAAACTTCAGTTATGACTGTTTTACAGGCAACAACGTACACTCTGCATAAGGAGACAGGTAAATGATGAGTGGTACTGGAAAAGGGATGAGCCTGACACTTCAGGTACTGATAGGCATGGTTGCCGGCATGATTATCGGCCTTGCGTTTAATATTGGCGGGTTGAATACCGAAGGATCATTGATCAACGAATATCTGGTGAAAGGGGTTTTTCTTGTTGTCGGCAAGATGTTTGTCAGTGCCCTGAAGATGCTGGTTGTTCCCCTGGTCCTGTTTTACTTGCCGCCCTTGTTCATGAAACACACGACAAAAAGTAAGAAAAGCAGTTACATACTTTGTGACAAAGTAACCAGCATGGCTGGACCAAATTTTGGGTCACAGCCACAACGAACGATGAAAGTGATGCAATAGCTGGAATTTTGAACTCCACTTTCATATAAACT
>WFRY01000094.1 GCA_015486315.1 Desulfobulbaceae bacterium | reverse complement strand
TCTATTTCGATTCCTGCTTGAGGGATATGACGGCTTAGCGGTTTTATCAACAATAGATGCAAGTCAGGGGTTGGTAAGATTGCTGACCCCGGAATCCCGGTTGCCGGAATTGTGGCAGCTTCTTGCGGCAATATGTACGGATTTATGTAAGCAGGATTCAGAAGAACTTTCCGGTTGAAATTATATGCCTAAACACGTTTTTATTAAAACATTCGGCTGCCAGATGAACGAACGGGACTCGGAGATTATCGAGCAGCTCCTGGCACAGACCGGATATATTACCGTATCCAACCAGGAAGATGCCGACCTTGTTATTCTGAACACATGTTCTATTCGAGCCAAAGCAGAACAAAAGGTGTTCAGCCTGCTTGGCCTTCTCAGAAAACAGAAGGAAAAACAACCTGGACTTCATATTGCTGTAGCCGGATGCGTTGCCCAGCAGGAAGGACAACAGATTTTCAAAAGAATGCCCCATGTCGATATCGTGGTCGGCACGCAGCAGATTTATCAGTTACCGGATATGCTTTTTCGCCTGAAAAGCGGGGAAACAAAACGTGAGATTTCCTGTGATCTTGAAAAAACGTTTACCATTCCGCCCTTTCAGAAATTACTGGCAAATCATAACACAACTCCCCCCTCCCCTGCTCTGTCTGATTACAGAAAATTTGTCACTATCATGCAGGGATGTAATAACTTCTGCAGTTACTGCGTAGTGCCGGCCACTCGGGGGCGGGAGATAAGCCGACCGGTAGATGATATTCTGGAAGAAGTAATCATGCTGGTTGATAAGGGCATCAAGGAGATCACCCTGCTCGGTCAGAATGTTAACTCCTACGGCTGTACAAATACTGTTGCAGATCAGAAGACCAGTTTTGCCGGACTTCTGAAAATGGTGGCCAGAATACCAGGAGTGGAACGACTTAGATTTACCTCGTCAAATCCACAGGATCTTTCCGAAGAGTTAATGGGATGCTTTAAGGATTTCACCAACATCTGCCCCCACTTTCATTTACCTGCTCAGTCCGGTTCCAATGCAGTATTAAAACGAATGCAGCGTAAGTACACCCGCGAACTTTACCTGGAAAAGGTAAATCAACTCCAATCCTTCTGCCCGGAAATTGCTATCAGCACTGATATGATTGTCGGATTTCCCGGAGAAACAGATCAGGATTTCCAGCAGACCATGGATCTGCTGGAAACGGTTCGTTTTCATGGATCGTTTTCTTTTAAATATTCTGATCGGCCCAATACCCGATCAGCTGATTTTGACGATAAGGTTGATGAACAGGTAAAGGGAGAACGACTGCAGTGCTTTCAAAAACGTCAGGATCAGATCAGCCTGGAACGAAACAGGAAATTTTTAGGTAAAACAGTTGAGGTCATGGTCGAAAATGTTGTTGAAGATGCAGTACAGGCCCGCACCGGAACCAACCATATTGTTCACTTCACCTCTTCAACCCGGTTCATACCTGGAGACACTGTTCAGGTCACCATTATCCACGCAGGGAAACACTCGTTAAATGCTGAAAAAATAACAGCATAAACAGTAATGTTAACCTGTTACTTTACTTCTGGACTGTAATGATCAATGCTGGATGAATTTTCCGTTGTCGGTATATCGAAAAACTTCGGTTCAAGTCAAATCCTGTCCGATGTTTCATTTACCCTTATTCCAGGAGAAATTTTGGGCCTGATCGGTCCAAACGGCGCCGGAAAAACAACTTTGCTTGAATGTATTGTCGGTCTTCTGTCCGTGGATTCCGGGACTGTCCAAATGCGCCCGGAAATTATTTCAGCGAAAAACAGAAAGCATATTTTCTGGTATCAGCCTGATGACATCTTACCATTTGCCCGGCAGAAAGTTTCTACTACCCTGTCATTTTTCCGCAAGGTTCACGGCCGGGGCCCGAATGAACTGCAATTGCTCGTCGACAGACTCGAACTTACTTCCATGCTCGCTAAGCCGCTGCAGGCTCTCTCGAAAGGATTTCGGCGCAGAGTTCTGCTTGCCCTTGCTCTCCTGAGTATTCAGCCGTTGCTGCTGCTTGATGAACCCTTTGATGGATTCGACCTTCGACAGTCGCTTTCAGTTATGGATCTGCTCCGAGAATCCCGTGCAGATCGCACCATGATTCTTTCTATTCATCAGCTGACAGAGGCCGAAAAAATCTGCGATCGTTTTCTGCTTTTAGACGAGGGCCGGGTGTTGGGAATCGGTACCCTCCACGAACTACGCAGTCTCACCGGTCTCAGTCCGCAGGCAACACTGGAGGAGGTGTTTCTTGCCATTACCTGAGAGCACTGCCCAACACCATTATAACCTTGCCCGGCTCATTCTCATCCAGGAGGTGCGCAGCCTGCTGCTCTCCCCTGCCCTCTGGATTATGCTCATTATTGTCTCGCTGCTTGTCGGTTACAGCTTCATTCAGGCGGTAGACCTCTTCAGCCGGGCCAGTCAAACAGCTTTGGCGTATCCGGAACTTGCCTCGGGCATGAGTACACTTGATGGCATATTTGTTCCTACCTTCGGGGCTTATTATCTGACCCAGACCCTGCTTCTCCCCTTTATTGCCATCCGGATTATCGGCCTGGACAAACAGGATGGTGCACTCAAGCTGTTGCTGCAGCTGCCGCTGTCTCCCCTGCTCCTCTGCTGTCTGAAAATTTCGGCAATGGGATTTGTCTGGCTGGCCAGCCTCCTGCCTGCAGCCCTGGCATTTGCCATCTGGCATAATCTCGGCGGCCATATTTTCTGGCCGGAGATAGCGGTATTACTTACAGGCCATGGCTTATATTCATTAACGGTCATAACCGTTGCCATGTTTGCAGCCGCTGTCAGTGATGCTCTACCCACTGCCGCCATGTTCTGCCTGACAATAACATTAGGTTCATGGGTACTTGAATTTGCTGCAACCGGTCACAGCGGCATGATGGGCGCTCTTGCCAATATTTCTTTAACCGGTATGCTGCGGCAGTTTGAAAATGGTTTATTGTCCACAACGTATGCTGTGTCTTTTCTTTCCATTGCCTCGTTGTTTTTTCTCCTGACCGTCATCTGGCTGCAACCTGGTCGCCCTCTGCGAACAAAAACAGGGAAATCGATTGCCTGTATAGTAGTCCTTGCTCTCTTTGGCTGGGGCGCTATGTCTGCACCACAATTTATTGACATAACAGAAAACCAGCGGCATTCTTTTAATCCGGCCGACACCCGGGCCTTACAGCAACTCAGCAAACCACTGATCATTACAATCCATCTTGACCCCCAGGACAGCCGTTTACTTGATCTGGAACATGATTTTTTAGCTAAATTACGCCGAAGCGTCCCCAAGTTGGTAATACAGTATGTCCAGAGTGGATCAACTGGTCTGTTCAGCACCAGCGGCAGCGATAATTACGGAATTATTGAATATGAATACGATGGTAAACACGATAAAAGTTTTTCAAACAGTCAAAATGAAATATTACCCATTATTTACAGCATGGCAGGAGTTCAGGTTACCCCGGCCACTGTACCGACGTACAGCGGTTATCCCCTGGTTGCAGATGCCTCGGGAAGCAAGTGGTGGTTTTATCTCGTTCTACCATTGTTTTTTTTCATTTCCGGTGTTTACGCATACCGGGCCAAATGGTAAGAATTCGTCTGCCTGGTTATAGAGTCATTAAATTTTTCAACATGGAGTTGTCTTGTGAAAAGAAAAACACCGATCATTGCTCTTGGTCTTATTTCGGCGCTGTCTGTTGCCGGTTTTTACATTTATCAAGATAATTATCTTCCGGCATCTCCTCCTGCCCAGCTGGAATATCTGACTGAAGGACAAGGCTTGAATATTGGCATTTCTACTGCCTATGCAGGGGAAGCAGCGGAGTCGTCGACTGTTGCCGAAAAATCAAACGGCAAAATAGACTTCAGCTTTTCCTCAGAAACTGTGGGAGCTCAGCCAAAGACCTTTGCCCCGGCCGTGGGAAACTGGATAATCGGCAGCGATGGAGACAACAAGGTTCTGGTAGTTGACGGCCGTAAGTGGAAACAGGGGACAGCATCCGCCGGGATTGCCGACAAGGCCCGCGCTCTGTACGGCAGCCGTTATGCTGAATTTCTTGATAATGTCACGGCTTATGCCTATTTTCCATTTGCTGTGGCACAAGATGTCGACAACTTTACAAACGGCGACATAACTGTCCGATTTAAAGCAATTGCCGGCAGGATTGATCAGGGAGCGGGTATTTTATTTGACTTGAAACCAAACGGCGATTATTACGCATTACGGGCAAATCCCCTTGAAAATAATCTCGTCCTCTGGCGTTTTAAACAGGGAAGAAGAAGTTCAGTAAACTGGGTGCGGAACGTTAATACCCCCAGCCGCAAGTGGCACACGTTGCAACTGACAGTGAAGGATAACCTCATTCAGGGGTCTGTAAACGGCAAACTTTACCTCACGCAGCGCCTGCCGGATTCTGTTTCAGGAAAAGTCGGCTTGTGGACAAAAGCGGACAGTGTTATTTATTTTGATGATTACACCGTGAATGGACAATAAAATACATTTGACGATATACTGAAATCGAAAGCGCTTCCTTAACTAGTGTCTGTCCATAAATGAGGATTTTCGTTCAAGGTCAAGGAATGCGATAAAAATAAGCGCAGGCATATAAGTGATATTCCGAGCATTATTTTTTGAGCATGACGCAGAGATTGGGCGAGGTAAGCGAGCTCGCGAGACTCCGAAAGACCATTTATGGACAGGCACTAGCTGATCCGGTATCCGGCAGTTTCTGTTCTTATGGATACCGCCATCCGCCGGAATGAAGGCAAAGACAGGTTGTTACGAATGTAGCACCAATAAAATTCAGCGCAGGACTTAATACAATGACCAAAGTAATTGCCCTTGCCGGCAAGGGCGGAACAGGGAAGACAACAACCTCCGCCCTGCTGATCAAATACCTTACCAGCCGAGATATGACACCGGTCCTGGCTGTGGATGCCGATGCCAACGCCAATCTTAATGAACTGCTGGATCTGGATATTCATTCGACCCTGGGTGAGATCCGTAAAGAGCTGAAAGGTGAAATACCCTCAGGTATGAGTCGTGATCAGTACATGGAGATGAAAATCCACCAGTCTTTGATTGAAGAATCCGGTTTTGACCTGATGGTCATGGGGCAGCCCGACGGACCGGGCTGTTACTGCGCCGCCAACCAATATCTGGCCATGACCATGGATAAACTCGCTGAAAATTACAAATACATCATTGTTGACAACGAGGCGGGCATGGAGCACCTGAGCCGAATGAACCTGCGCAGTATTGATTACCTGCTTATCGTCTCCGATCCTTCCGCACGGGGCATTATGACAGCCAGACGTATTGCAGATATTACTGCTCCCCTCCAACTCGAAGTAAAAAATCAGTACCTGCTGGTTAATCGAGCCCCGGATCCCGTCCCGCCTGCGCTGCAGGAAAAAATCGATGAGGCGGTTGCCATGGCGGATCTGAACCTGGCCGGTATTATCTCATCCAGCGATGATTTAATTAACCAGGAACTCAGTGGGAAGTCCTATCTGCAGCTGAAGGAGGACAGCAAGGTCATCAAACAGGCCTTTGCTGTTTTTGATTCAATATTTTCCGGATAGACGCGACCGACTGCCCATGGATACAGCTGCAAACAACAATCAGATCATGGTTGACCTTACCCGGGTAACCATGATCTATCCACCGAACGTAGAGGCTCTATCTGATGCAACCCTGCAGGTTGACAGGGGAGAAATCCTGTTTTTAACCGGTATGAGCGGGGCCGGCAAGACCACCCTGCTGCGCCTGATCAGTGGCATTGAAAAACCTACCAAAGGCTATATTGAAGTGGACGGGCTGGATCTCAGCAGGATCTCCCGGGCAAAAGTTCAGAAACTCCGCCGCCATACCGGTGTGGCCTACCAGGATTTCAAACTCCTGCCCGATCGCACGGTGGCCCAGAATATTGCCATTTCCATGGAGGTAGCCTATCGCAGGGGAGTCTTTATCCGGAAACAGACAAGAGATCTGCTTGCCCAGCTTGGTCTTGCCGATAAACACAGTACCAAGGCGGGAAAACTCTCACGGGGTGAACAGCAGCGGGTTGCCATTGCCCGTGCGGTTGCCAACAAACCAAGTCTTATCCTGGCAGATGAACCCACCGGTAATCTTGATGCAGAGACCACGGAGCTGGTAATCGATCTCTTCCTCCGCTGTAATGAAGCCGGTGCGACCATCCTTATCGCCACCCATGACCACGCCATATACACCCGACCGGGCAGCAAAGTGATCCATCTTACCAATGGCAGAGTGGTGGATACCAGGCCAGCTGCAAACCGAAAGGGGTACGGACCCGGAACAAACCGGCAGGACATGGAGAAAGCATGAACTTTCTTTTTACCATTCTCCATCAGACAGGCCGCAACCTCCTGCTGACATGGCGCACGCAAGTCCTTTCACTGATGACCATCGCACTCTCGGTGCTGATCTTTTCTTTTTGTTATCTGATCTACCTCAATGCCGTAAATGCAGGTGAACAACTCGGAGATGATCTGCGGCTCATCGTTTACCTTGATGAACAACCAGACCCGGCGATGCAGGAGCAATACCGTCTTAAGATCCTTAAATTTGATAAAGTCGACAAAATTGCTTTTGTTTCAAGCCGGCAAGCCTATGATCGATTCAAAAATCAATTAGGCAGGGATCAGGATGTACTGGCGGATATTCCCAGGGATTTCCTGCCTCCATCCATAGAGGTATACCCGCTCAGGTCACTGAACTCTCTGTCTAAAATCAAACGTTTTTCCGATTACCTGCAGACATTTCCCGGTGTGCTCAAGGTGCAGTACGGGCGGGAATGGGTGGAACGATTTTATTCCTTTGTGCAGCTGCTGCGCTTTGTGGTCATAGTTTCCGGAGCTCTGCTGGTTCTGATCACGACCTTCATGATGGGCCATTCCATTCGTCTTACCCTGCTTACCAGGAAAAAAGAATTTGAGCTCATGCACCTGCTCGGTGCAACCAACAGTTATATCAGAATACCTTTTTTTCTGGAAGGCGCCCTGCTTGGTCTTGTTGGTTCGATAAGCGGCCTGACAACACTTTACCTGATATTTAACTGGATTAATCTCCGTTTTGCAGGCTCTATAATGTTGAACATGTTTTCGTTCAATTTTTTTCCCCTGCCGATTATGGCCATTATTATTATCGTGGCTGTAATCCTCTGCGGTGGGGGCAGTGTTTCCTCAACCCGCAAGATTTTCAGTCTATGACCCAAAAGTCATCTCTACTGCACCGAACCGTTCCAGTGCAGCTGCTTGTCATATTGCTTGCTGCTCTTATCCCGGCCTTTGCCGTCCAGGCAACTGCCGGTGATCCAACGGAAAAAGTGGTCAAGAATGATATTGGCAGACTCAACCAGGGAATAGAGCGCCACCAGGATAAAATTCGCCAAAGTGAGGATAAAGAGACCACGGTCCTCGATGAACTGGAACTCATTGACGGCAGGCTTGCGCAGCAGCAGCAGAAAATCAAGGATCTGCAGCAGCAGCTGCAGGCCCAGATAAAATTACTTGCCCAGAAAGAAACGGACCTGAACCTTGCTGTAGTCACCAGAGATATCGTACTGCAGCATCTGCAGAAACGACTGCGTGCTCTCTATCAGATGGGAAAAACCGGCATTCTGAATGTAAGCTTTTCCCACATGAATCTCCCTGAACTCATGCTGTTCAATGATTCCTTTAAACGGCTGATCTCCTACGACCAGTCGGTCATTGACAGGTACAGGGACACGGTAACGACGTTGGAGCGGGCAAAGCATGCCCAGGAACTTGAACAGGCTCTGCTGCAGGATTTTATCCACCGGGCCGAAGACGAAAAAAAGGCCTTACATACGCTACGCATGGACAAAGAATCTGTTCTCGCCAGGATCAAAACCCAACAAAATCTTTACAAACTGGCCCTGCAGGAGATGCGCAACGCTGAAAAGGATCTCGAGCAGACGCTGACTAAGATTAAACATAAAAAAGAACTGAAGAAACAGGGATTCCGTCTGAGTAAAGGAAAGTTGCCGCCGCCGGTCAAGGGTACGCTGGTACTAAACTTTGGTGAGATTGCAAAAGACGGTCTCGGAAAAGGTGAAAAAACACAAGGTATCACGATTGCAACTTCCGGCAATACCGCCGTACATGCCGTTTACAAAGGAAAGGTAATCTTTGCAGGATATAAACGCGGCCTTGGCAACATGGTTATTATTAATCATGGTTATAACTATTTTACCGTCACCTCACGCTTGGACAGCATTGTGGTTAAAAAAGGTGAGAGAGTTAAAAAAGGTTCACTTATCGGATCAACCGGTGATATGGCCACCCTGTTTGCCCAGGGCCTTTATTTTGAAATCAGGAGAGGATCCACTCGACTGAACCCTCTGAAATGGCTGAAAGCCGGTGTCTATGCAGCCAGATGATAACTGCAGCAAACCGTACTGATCGGTTCACTGTTGATAATTAACATAATTTCTTTTTGGGCCATTTTATGAAAAAAATATGTTTTCTGTTCTGTTTCCTTTTTGTTCTACCTGTCCCGTCAGTTTTTGCCGAAGCTGATAATCAGCAGCAGGAAACAGATACCTACAAGAACCTCGAGACCTTTGCCAACGTTCTGAATCTCCTCCAGCAGCACTATGTTTATGAGATCAGCAGCCATGATGTCATCATCGGGGCCATCAACGGTATGCTGACCTCCCTGGATCCTCATTCCTCCTATATGTCGCCGGAAGATTTCCAGGAACTGCAGGCGGAGACCAAGGGCAGCTTCAGCGGGATAGGTATTGAGATTACCGTTCGCGACGGCGTACTGACCGTTGTTTCTCCCATTGAGGGAACACCGGCCTACCGGCAGGGAATTCAGGCGGGAGACCAGATAGTCAAAATAAATGGACAGATGACAAAGGACATGACTCTCATGGACGCAGTAAAACAACTGCGCGGTGATCGGGGGTCTAAACTGACTATCTCCATCCACCGTAAGGGATGGCAGGGCTTACAGGATATGGCTCTTGTCCGGGACGTTATTCCGCTGCACTCGGTCAAATCCCTGCAGCTTGAGCCGGGTCTGCTCTATGTCCGGATTACCAACTTTCAGTCTACGACCACCCGTGACTTCAGAAAGGTTCTGCAGCAGGCAGTTAGTAAGCACCCGATAGAGGGCCTGATTCTTGACCTGCGCAACAACCCCGGCGGTCTGCTTGACCAGGCCGTCAAAATTTCCGATGTTTTCATAGACAGCGGAATTATCGTTTCCACCAAAGGCCGTGACCCTGAACAGGATATGGTCTTCGAGGCACACCGGGGAACAGGACGCTTTGATTTTCCCATGATCGTTCTGGTCAACGGCGGCTCGGCAAGTGCTTCGGAAATCGTTGCCGGTGCACTGCAGGATCATCACAGAGCTATTATTGTCGGCACGGAAACGTTCGGCAAGGGATCGGTTCAGACCATTGTTCCGCTGCCTGACGGGGCCGGACTGCGCCTGACCACTGCCCGCTATTATACACCCAGTGGTGACTCCATCCAGGCAACCGGTATTACTCCGGACATGGTTGTCCCCTTTGAAGAACAGTCCGGCAACGAATCTGATAAAGAGAATAACTGGTCGGTCCGGGAAAAAGACCTGCCCCATCATTTTGAAAACAACGACGGAAAGGATAAAGAAAAGAGCAAAACCACCAGTCCCAGGGAGATCGAACAGCGCCTTGCCACAGACAACCAACTGCGCACTGCCCTGTTCCTGCTCAAGAACCTGAATGCAAAGGGTAAAACTCGCAATATGGAGCAACAGGAGTAAGAAGGTAAGTGCTTCATTAACCTCCTGCTGTGCCGTGGATCAAGACACCCGAAAT
Source organism: Desulfobulbaceae bacterium (assembly GCA_015486315.1). GTDB lineage: Bacteria > Desulfobacterota > Desulfobulbia > Desulfobulbales > Desulfobulbaceae > Desulfobulbus_C. The sequence continues at coordinate 9,697 of WFRY01000094.1, read as the reverse complement.
ATACCCCTATCGCGTGTCTTGCGCGTACAGCAGGGTGTTCATGGAGCTTACGTAAGAAGAGAATTATTCATGCTGCGCCTGCGGATGTGCCTTGTCATATACCTTTGTCAGGTGTTCCATGTTGAGATGGGTGTATTTCTGGGTGGTTGAAAGGCTTACATGGCCAAGCAATTCCTGGACAGTGCGCAGGTCCAGCCCCATCTCCAGCAGGTGGGTGGCAAAGGAGTGACGCAGGGCATGGGGGGTTACCCGCACCCCGATTCCTGCCCGCTCACCATAGGTGCCAACCAGTCGTTCGACACTGCGGGCAGTGAGTCGCGCTCCACGACTGTTTAAAAACACGGCCTCCCGTTCAGCTTCATGTCCCCGTCTGATGCGGTCTACGGTAAGCTGATCACGCTGAAGAAACCACTTTTGCAGCGCCTCTGCTGCAGGACTGCCGAACGGGACAATTCGTTCCTTACTCCCCTTGCCCTTAACCCGCACCATACCTGTTGCAAAATCAATATCATCCATATTCCTGGACACGACCTCTGAAACCCGCATACCGGTTGAATAGATCAACTCCATGACAGCACAGTCACGAAGCCTGAAACTGTCCTGGTCGCCGGGCTCATCCAACAGGCTGAATACCTCGTCAACGGTAAGAAATACCGGGATATGACGGGCAAGTTTCGGCCCGGCCACTCCGGATAAAGGGTCATGATCAAGATGTCCTTCCCGGCAGAGATACCTGAAAAAGGTCCGCAACGCAGACATCTTCCGGGCTACTGAAGCACTGGAATTTGAGTCATAAAGAGATGAAAGATAGGATTGAACATGCTCCCTGGAAATTGATGAGGGTGCGGTGTCTTTGCTGAAAGAGCTAAAAAACTCCGTCACATCACGACGGTAGGCGTCAACAGTGTGCGGAGAATAGCCCCGTTCAACGCGCAACCAGTCGATAAAAGCAGTGAAATGGCAGGTATTCATGAATCAGGAGTTGAAAGCTCATTACATAATGTTTAGAATACAAAGCTCTATAATGATCAGGAGATCATGATAGAGCTACTTTACCTCTGATTCATCAGGATGCAACCAACGTTTCATCATTTAAGACAAAACTAATCATGGCCAAGAAAACATTTGAAAGTGCACTCAGCAAGTTGGAACAGATTACAGCAGAACTTGAAGAGGGTGAACTGGGCCTGGAAAAAAGCCTGAAAAAATTTGACGAAGGAATTAATCTCGTTGACTTCTGCAGTGAAAAACTTGAGCAGGCAAGAAACCAGGTTGAACTCCTGATGAAAAAAAACGGTAAGCTTTCTGCAACCCCCTTTCCGGAGAAGAACGGGGAAGAAATACCTTTCTGACAGCTGCTGAAAATCGACTGATTTTGCGCCTCGCATAACCGGTGTACAGGCAGTCCTCATATTGAAAACAGTGTAGATTATATCATCGGTTTAAGATCGATAGATCGTCTACCAAGGATATTACACTCATGCTCATGATGAATGCCCCCCGGGACGGAAAAATCAGCCTGCTGGATTCCATAGACTCCCCGGAAGATCTGCGTAAACTTGATCTTGACGGCCTGGAACAACTGGCACAGGAGGTCAGGGAAAAGATTATTTCAACGGTTTCTGAAACCGGCGGCCACCTTGCCCCCTGTCTCGGCGTGGTTGAACTCACCCTGGCACTGCACTATGTCTTCAAAACCCCGGAGGATAAATTAGTCTGGGACGTCGGCCACCAGTGCTATACCCACAAACTGATCACCGGCCGCAGGGAAAAATTTCACACCCTGCGCCAATACAACGGGATCAGCGGATTCCCCAAGCGGTCTGAAAGTGAATACGACGTAGTGGAGACCGGCCACAGTTCCACCTCCATCTCCTACAGCCTCGGACTGGCAACGGCAAAGGAGCTCAAAAAAGATGACGGCAAGGTAATTGCCATTATCGGCGACGGCTCCATGACGGCCGGTCTGGCCTTTGAAGGACTCAACCATGCCGGTGACATGGACAAAGATCTGATTGTTATTTTAAATGACAACGAGATGTCCATCTCACCCAATGTTGGTGCCATGTCCAGTTTTCTCAGCAGAAAACTGACCTCAAAATCCATGCGCCGTCTCAAGAATCACGTTGAAGAACGTTTGAAATCACTCTCTTCCGTGGGTGAAAACATCCTGACCGTGCTGCGGAAATCAGAAGAAAGTCTCAAGGGATTTTTTACCCCGGGCATGCTCTTTGAGGCCCTTAAATTCGAGTATATCGGACCCATTCCAGGCCATGAACTCGAAGACTTGATTGAAACCCTGAAAAATGTCCGGGACAACAGCCACGGCCCGGTCCTGATTCATGTCATTACCACCAAGGGCAAAGGTTATGAACCTGCCGAAACCAACCCGGGCGACTATCACGGTGTCGGCCCCTTTGAGATAGCAACGGGTAAACCCAGGCCCTCAAGCGGACCGGTTTCCTACACATCGGTATTCGGCAAAACAATCTGTACCATTGCCGAAGCCGACAAACGGGTAACGGCAATTACTGCAGCCATGCCTGCCGGAACCGGCCTGACCGAGTTCAGTAAAAAATTTCCGGATCGTTTCTTTGACGTGGGAATCGCCGAGCAACATGCAGTGACCTTTGCCGCCGGACTGGCCATGGAGGGAATGCGCCCTGTGGTTACCGTATACTCCACGTTTATGCAGCGGGCCCTGGATCAGGTTATCCACGATGTCTGTCTGCCCGACCTGCCGGTAACCTTTGCCCTTGACCGGGGCGGAGTGGTCGGCGATGACGGCCCCACCCACCATGGAGTCTTTGACCTCTCCTTTCTCCGCTTTATCCCCAACCTGACGGTCATGGCACCCAAGGATGAGAATGAACTCCGTCACATGCTCTACACCTCTATAACCGGTGATGGACCCTGTGCCGTAAGGTATCCGCGCGGCAGCGGTGAAGATGTCATCCTGGATGAAAATTTTATCGCCCTGCCCATGGGCAGAGGCGAAGTGCTCCGGGAAGGAAAGGATGTCCTGCTCCTGCCTGTCGGTAACAGGGTCTACCCTGCACTTGAAGCTGCCGAGGGCCTTGCCAAATTAGGGATTGATGCCGCCGTCATCAATCCCCGCTTTATCAAACCCCTGGACAATGAGCTGATCGGTACCTGGGCCCAGGCCTGCGGACGAGTGGTAACAGTGGAGGATAATGTGAAAAAAGGCGGCTTCGGCAGTGCAGTCCAACAGATGCTGCACGAACTGCACCTCGTACTTCCCGTACGAACTCTGGGCTATGGCAATAAATTCATCGACCAGGCCCCGCAAAAACTGCTCTGGAAAGATGCCGGGATTGATGCTGCCGGGATTATCAAAGGGGCACTTGAGGTGATGAAACAATAAGGGTAGGAAAATTTCAAAATCGGGTGGGGAGATCATCACTGCACATTAATTTAAAAAACCGGTCATGCATGGCATGGCCGGTTTTTTTGCTGATATCTTACACCTTTTACCCGTAATACCCGCGATACCAGTCGACAAAATTTTGAATTCCCTCTTCGATAGTGGTCTGCGGTTTAAAATCAATTTCTCTGACCAGATCATCAACATTGGCATAAGTGGCAGGCACATCGCCATCCTGCATGGGTAGAAAATTCTTTCTGGCCTTTTTGCCTAAGCAGTCTTCCAGTACCTCTATGTAGCGCATCAATTTTTCCTTGGCATTATTACCGATGTTATATACCCGCCATGGACAATAACTTGATGCCGGATCCGGATGATCTCCACTCCACTCAGGATTAGCCTGAGGCAGATGATCGATCAACCTGAAAACACCTTCAACTATATCATCGATATAGGTAAAATCACGCTCCATATTACCATTGTTAAAGATATCAATCGGCCGATCTTCCAGAATTGCCTTGGTAAAGAGAAACAACGCCATATCCGGTCGACCCCAAGGCCCGTAAACAGTAAAAAAGCGGAGTCCGGTGCAGGGCATATTGTAGAGATGACTGTAGCTATGTGCCATCAGTTCATTGGCCTTTTTAGATGCTGCGTACAGGGAAACCGGATGGTCTACGTTATCATGTACGGAAAAGGGCATGGAGGTATTGGCTCCATACACGGAACTTGACGAGGCATAGAGCAGATGTTTGACCTCTGTATGGCGGCACCCCTCCAGAATATTGACAAACCCGACCAGATTGGTATCCACATAGGAGTGGGGATTGATTAACGAATATCTTACTCCGGCCTGGGCAGCCAGGTTGACAACCGCATCAAAGCGTTCATCGGCAAACAGTTTTTTCATTAACCCCCTGTCGGCCATATCAAAATCAGCATGATGAAAGGTGTCGAACTTGAGCAGCTCCGCCAGTCGCGACCGTTTCAAATTTGGATCATAGTAATCGTTGAGGTTGTCCAACCCGACCACGGAGCGACCATCTTCAAGCAGTCGCCTGGACAGATTATGGCCAATAAAACCAGCGGCCCCGGTAATTAAAATCTTCTGCATTATTGTTCCAAAATAAATATTCAACAAACTGCCGCAGGCAGCTTGACGTCAACTCAGGGGTCGGTCAAAAACAACTTCGTAAAAATATGTAGACAATATGAAGTTATTATTGATTGCCCCCTTGGGACTTATTTCTTTCTGATTACCTATGAAATTCAGCCAACTTTCAGCCAGGATTACAATATTCTGTTATAAAAAAGAAAAATAGTAACTGTTCAGGTGGGTGCAGAAAACTTGGAAAACCACCGTCCTGTAACTGTGCAGGAGGGCCTTAGATTCTTCATTTAAGACTGTGAAGCGTACTTGTGCTACTCGAGCAGGCTTAAATGGGCGAAGATGAGGTGCTCCTGAATAGTTACGAAAAATAATAGATCGAAGTCTGCGCTTATCTCCCGATAAAGGAACTTGGGAATGACAGTAATGGCAGCATTCTGATTGGTTATACTATACCGGAGTTGCAAGCCACGTCATCCCCCAGTGTTGTTTGTTATCGGGGATCCAGGAATTTGTTAATGGCTGAGCTTTGTAGGTAAGCAGATATTTATTAATACCCGAGAGTTGCTACCTGTCCTGCCTCAGTCATCAAAATCTCCGGCCGGGCCCTTATCGGTATCAAGCTCCTGCGCACGGCTGCGGATCTTCTCTTCAGTCCAGTCTTCAGGTGATTCAACACGTCCTGTTTTAGGACCAAGATCATACGATCCTGCCTCGAGAATGGCATTGACTGCAAAACGAGCAGTGTCAGCGGCATTAAAGACCTCAACCAGCAGGGTATAAACAAAATTTTCCACCCTGCCTGCCATGCGGTCACGAATGTCCTTTGGCTGGCCCATTATCTTATTTTCAAAGACAATGTTAAGATTTTTATAAGCACCTCCGGACAATCCCTGCTCAACTGCGTATGCCTTCATCTCCGACCAGAGTTCTTCGCTCATCCCCTGTCCGGGGACCTTGATAAACTCACCGTCATCATCAAGAATGGCGTTGCCAAAATCATTGACCTCAAGTCCCCAGGAGATCATCTGCAGGGCCGTGGCCACGTTTGCCTTGGTTGTTCTGGTACCGGAAGCAATAGCCCGCAGCCTGTCCGAGTTGTTACCGGAGGTTCCGTGCTGTGCCCCTGAAACACCATAGTCGGTCAATGCACCATGAATTTCAGCCGTCAGATCCACCTGGATTCCCTGGCTTGAAGCCTCAATACCGTGAGTTGTCCCGTTGTTCAATGCAATCCAGTCGGGAAAGATATCATGGCCGTTGAGTCCCTGGATAATAAAAAGGGCCTCGTCTTTAGTGGACAGACCCAACTTCCCCTTGATCTCTCCAACCTCGGTTTCATAACCGGCCCAGGAGGGGATAAAGCGATTCAGATCAATACTGGCCAGCAGGTTGTCATCATCGGGCATATGCGAAGCATCGACGGCAATCGAGGTAATTCCTGCATCAAAGAGCGAAGGAATTTCCCTGCGGGCAAAGGGAAGATCGTCTGTTGATTTAATGCCGTAATGATCGGCATGAATGGCAACCGGTACGGTTATCCCAAGTTCATTGCAGAGCGCGTCGACCTTCCGGGCCATATTCCAATAGTTGGTGGCACAGTACGAAGTAGCACCGCCCTCCGACCGGGCAATCTCAATGATCAGGGCCGCCCGGGCACGTTGAGCGGCCTGCAATGCGCCACGAATAACAAGAAAGTTACGACCATTGGCTGCCATGGTCATGGCCTTTCCCTTTGCCAGCATGGCCCTGTCGATCACCTTACCGCTGACAAGCAGTGCCCTGGAATTGGGAAACAGTGAACTGATATTGGGCGGACGACCGATCTCAAGAGCTTTTTCAAAATCCGTAATGTATGACATAATTTCTCCTGTCTGCAGCAAGTATCCTGATAAAAATAACGTAACTGTTCAGGAGCACCTCACGGAGTCTACGCTTACCTCTTTGCTTCACTGTCTTAAATGAACAGGTAGAAAAGCGAAGACTTCGAGCGTAGACTCCGAATCTAAGGCGCTCCTGAACAGTTACGGACTGTGATGGAGCAATATTCTGCTATTACCTGAATAGACTGAATAGAGTTACGTGTCCTGAATATATAACAAGTTAACCATAAAGTATAAAACTGCTCAAAGAATATTCTTAAGCTTCGGTCAAAAATAACTTCGGAGAGATGTGAAGTTATTTTTGACTGCACCCTTAACTACTGCTCAATCCCGGGGTCTGCATCTTCACCTGTTTTGCCCCCTCTGTCAAATCCGGCAAATGGTTTCCCGGCAAAAAAACCAACCGCAAAGATACTTATCTCATATAAAATGATCAGTGGAGCAGCCATGAACAACTGGTTCACCACATCAGGAGTCGGCGTGAGAATGGCGGCAATAACAAAGGCGAGGAGAAAGGCATATTTACGATTTTTCGAGAGAAACGGCGCATCAACTATACCGATTTTGGCAAGAAAAACCATCAGCACCGGCAGTTCAAAGACAACACCAAAGGCAAGGAGCAGGCGCAGGGCCAGAGAAAAATACTCACTGACCGCAGGCATGGGATCAAGAAACTCGCTGGAGTAGCCGATCAGAAAACGAAACGCCGGCGGAAAAACGACAAAGTAACCAAAAGCGGCACCGCCTATAAAACAGAGGGTGGAAACAAGGGTAAAGGGCAGGAGCACCTTTTTCTCATGCTGATAGAGGCCCGGTGCGACAAAACGCCATATCTGAAGAAAAATAACAGGACTCGCGGCAAGGAGGCCGCAGACAAGTGCGAGCTTCAGATAAAAAAAAACCCCTCCTGGTAGGAAATAAAAATAAGGGTTTTATTTTCCGGCAGTACCTGGACAAGGGGTCTGAAAAACCAATCCCCAATGGGTCTTATAAAGTAATAGGCAACAGCAAAACCGGCCGCAACTGCAGCCATGGAAATAACCAGACAGGAACGCAGTTCGGCAAGGTGCTGGGTTAAGGACTGTTTATCTAATGATTCAGATGTACTCACATTTTTCCCTTAAAAATTTATATTTCCGGTGCAACATACCCGATCCGCATGCTGATGTAAACAGGGGAGAGATGAATTATGATCCTTTAAAAAACAAACATAATTTACAAATCAAACTCAGCAGTTCAACAGGGAAAAACAGAACAACAGGAGATGGAATAGTATTTGACTTCACTACCTTATACGAGATATTCTATCTTTGTGTTCAGTACCGGGCCGACAACTGTTGTCGATTGCAGTACTGGATGCATATACCTTTACCACAGCTGACCCGACCATGACCCGTATTCTTGTTGTAGATGACGAACTGAGCATGCGCGAATTTCTCAAAATCCTGCTTGAGAAATCCGGATACGGCGTGGCCGTTGCCCCTGATGGCGCTACTGCACTTGAAATCATCAAAAACGAAACCGTCGATCTTGTTATAACCGATATCCGGATGCCGGGGATGAGCGGTCTTGAGCTGCTGACGGAACTGAAACAACAACGTGCCGATCTTCCGGTCATCATGATTACCGCCTTTGCATCTCCCGATGATGCAGTCCTGGCCATGAAAAACGGTGCCTTTGATTACATCACCAAACCCTTTAACGTAGATGAAATCAAGGCGGTAATCAAGGCGGCAACAAACCGTAAAACTGCTGTTACCATTGATGAGGTTGACGAATTCGAAGAGATTATCGGGCGTAGCCCGGAAATGACCAGAATTTTCGAACTGATCAAACGGATAGCGCCCACACCGGCAAATGTCCTTATCTACGGTGAATCAGGGACCGGCAAGGAACTGGTCGCCCAGGCCATCCACAACCACTCCCGTGTTGCCGCCAATCCCTTTATCCCGATCACCTGCAGTGCCATCCCCGAGAGTCTGCTGGAAAGTGAGCTCTTCGGCCATGTCAAGGGGTCCTTTACCGGGGCCATTGCCGACAAGGCAGGACTTTTCCAGCAGGCAGACTCCGGAACCGCATTCCTTGATGAGATTGGTGAGCTTACCCCCATTATCCAGACCAAGCTGCTGCGCGTTCTCCAGGAACGTGAATTCATGCCCGTCGGTTCTACCAGGACCAGGCAGGTAAATGTGCGAATCATTGCCGCCACTAACCGAAACCTTGAAGAGGAAATCATGGCGGGAAGGTTTCGGGAAGACCTCTATTATCGTCTCGCTGTTGTGCCCATTCGGGTACCACCGCTCAGGGAACGTAAAGGGGACGTACCGCTTCTGGTGGATCATTTCCTGAAAAAATATTCCAGGTTGCTTGAAAAAGAAGTTCAGACCATTTCCTCTTATGGGCTGAAGGTACTCATGGAGTATGATTTTCCGGGCAATGTACGGGAACTGGAAAACATCATTGAACGGGGTGTGGCCCTGGAGTTATCAAATATCATCCTGCCGGAAAGCCTTATCCTGTCCCGCAAGGAAAAAACTCCGAAGAGAGAAGCCCTGTTCGTAGCAGCGCAAGACGAACAGGAACTGTATGATCGGGGTATGGAAAATATTCTGGTAGATCTGGAAACAAAGATGATCAATCACGCACTGGCAAAGGCTGAGGGGTCCAAAATGCGGGCTGCCGATCTGCTCAAAATCAGTTTCAGGTCTCTGCGCTATAAGACCAAGAAATATGAAATTGACTGAATTCCGTCACACCGGAGAGTTGTGTTTCCTCCCCGTTACCAGGACCACTGATGTTTGAGTGCAGACTTTTAAAGGCACTGACTCCGGTAAAAGACAGCGAGGACCAGCTTCGTCGTCATATCCTCTGGCTGCTGATGATCAGGATAATCCTGTTCACCGTGCTCATTGCCATCACCGCTGTAGTCCAGTCCCAGGGCCATAATGTTGTTCTCCCACCCCAGCCGATCCCCCTTGCCTTTCTCTCGGTGGTTTATATTTTCAGCATCGGGTCGGCAGCCCTGCTGCAGAATAAAAATCTGCGTGTCCGCCGGTTCGGATTAATCCAACTCCTGTCCGACACTATTTTTACCGCCCTGCTCGTATTCGGCACCGGATGCAGCCAATCTATTTTTACCACTGTCTTTATTTTTCCCGTGGTTGCCGGAGGCCTTATCCTGTACCGGATAGGAGGCCTTATTCCGGCAGCATCGGCAACCATTCTGCTTGGCATTATTCTCGGCTTCGAGTACCTGGGTTACCTGCCTGAATTCTACCGGCAGAGCAGCTATATCCCTTTGAAAAGCTCACTGAGCATTAC
>WFRY01000093.1 GCA_015486315.1 Desulfobulbaceae bacterium | reverse complement strand
TTATGCGCGGGCATTATTATGCGGTGCGTCAAGACCTGCCCAAGCTCAAGTCAATCCTTGATAAAGGGTGGAAGAGCCTGCCGACCGCTCAAAAAGAACGCATCTGGAATCAATGGTTTGACAGTACAGCACCAGGCGACAATCTTCTTGAGCTTACAGCAGATGAGCAGACATGGCTCAGTAAACATCCGGTAATCCGTGTTCCTGTTATCAATTTTCCTCCGTATATCTATTGGGATAACGGTCCACGTGGAATTGCCGTGGATACCTTGAATCTGGTCGGCAGCAAGGCTGGATTCAAGGTCACATATCCACAGCAGATGAATCGTGATGAAGCGTTGGCGGCTGTTCGCTCTCATGAAGCCGATTTGCTGCCGGGGGTTAGACCGACTTCGGAGCATGAACGCTCTTTTGTTTTCATCAAGAATCGATGGAGTTTTCCCCGGGTAATCTTTACCCGTGATAATATGAAAGGTATATACGGCCTTGAAGCACTCATCGGTCATAACGTGGCAGTGGATCAGCATTTTGGGATGGCCGGTTTACTGCGTCGCCGTTTCCCGAAAATAAAACGGCTGGAATTTAACCAAACTGCTGCCGCCCTGAAGGCAGTTAGCAGCGGCAAGGTAACAGCCTACGTGGGGATATTGACAATAGCGCAGCATTACATTGGTCATTTGGGTCTAAATAATCTTAAAGTTGCCGCCGCTACCGGCCTGGGTGAATTGCAGTTGACAGTTGCAATACGTCAAGATTGGCCGGAACTCGCCTCAATTTTAAGTAAAGGAATTTCCGCCATTCCCGTGGAAGAAAGTAGTGCCATCAACCGGAAATACTTCGTTGTTGATGTCAATAAGACGATTGATTACTGGCAATTGGGAAAGTGGGTACTGGCAATTATTGCGCTGTTTGCCGGTATCCTGATCTGGAACTATCAACTTAGGCGTAAGGTGGCCGAGGGTACGGCGGTGCTGCGCAAACATAAAGAACAGCTTGAAACAGTGGTAGGGGAACGTACCGCAGAATTGCGGGAAGCCAATGACAATCTGGAGCAGCGGGTTGAAGGACGAACAGAGTCACTGAAAAAGGCGCATGAACAGTTACGTCATGCCGAAAAACTCGCGGCGATCGGACAGTTTTCCGCATCCATTGCCCATGAAATAAATAATCCACTAACCGGCGTTGTAAATGTCCTGGCCCGGCTGGACAGGAAACTTGATGTAGAAGGGACAGAAGCAACAATGTTGAGTATGGCCCGGGACGAATGTGAGCGGATGCAACGGTTAATTCAGGATCTGCAGAGCTTTAACCGGCCCAGCAGCGGTGAAAAATCTCTCTTTGATTTACAGAAAACTATTGAATCTATCCTGCTGCTGGTTAGAAAAGAACTTGCAATCCATCAGGTCAGAGTGAAAACACACTTTCCCCCTGTGCCAACACCGGTTAATGCCGTTGAAGATCAGGTCAAACAGGTTTTACTAAACTTGTTAAAGAACGCCATTGAGGCGATGTCCGGGGCCGGTGGCTTACTGACTGTTACCACCGGGCAAGAGAATGAGTTTGTTTATGTTGCCATTCATGACAATGGTTCCGGGATCAGTGCTGAAAATCTTGGGCATATTTTTGAACCTTTTTTTACCACCAAATCGGAGGTCAAGGGAGCCGGGCTCGGGCTTTCCGTCTCCTATAATATTATCAAAAGTCATGGCGGGGAATTGCGGGCCGCGTCAGAACCGGACAAGGGGACGACTTTTACCCTCACCCTCCCTGTTCATACTGCATATATTAGTAACGTTCCTGTGGGTAGTTTAGATGTTGGGTGATTTTATCCGGGGTGTGAAAACCTTCAAAAACAGCAAACAATTTTAGCCGATTTGTAAAGGAGATTAAAATGTCTAAATGCACTATAATATTAGCTGTTATTGCAATGTTTCTAGGTTGTGCCGGGGTTGGAAATGCGGTTTCCGGCACATTAAGCCAAACCCTCTATTATGGTGGTGACATCATTACCATGGAAGGGGACCAGCCGGAGTATGTCGAAGCGGTCATGGAGCGGGACGGCAAGATTATCTATGCCGGGTCAAAAGCCGGGGCCGTCAACAACTTTGCCGGCAAAACCCTGGAAGTTGATCTGCAGGGCAAAACCATGATGCCCGGCTTTATCGAGCCCCATGCCCATCCGGCATCCATCGGCGGATTTATTCTGGCCAATGATATTGTCGCACCCCATGAATGGCGCATGCCCCATAAAACCTATCCCGGGGTCTCCGGCAAAGAGAATTATCTCAAGGCCGTCAAGGAGATTATCGATTCCAAAAAAGACAAAACCAAAACAGTCATGATCTGGGGTTACCATAAATCCTGGCACGGCGAGCTGCTCTTAAAGGATCTGGACCGGGTAACCGGTGATGTGCCGACCATCATCTGGCAGCGCTCCACCCATGAAATTTACCTGAATACGGCTTGTGCAAAAAAATACGGGGTCAAAAAAGGGGATCTGTCGGAAGCGGATAACGAACAGGCCGACTGGGACAACTATCATTTCTGGGAGCGGGCCTATCAGATGATCAAGGGCACAAAACTGGTGCCGTTTTTCGGAGACCAGGAAATGCTGCGCCGGGGCATGGACCGTATCTCTTCGCTGATGCTCAAAAATGGCATTACGGCCATGATGGAACCCGGTTTTCCCATCAGCTCATTTGAAGATGAGTATGCAGCCCTGAAATATGGCTCCGAAAAAGCTAAAGCCTATACCTTTTACCTTATTTCCGGTTTTCCTGAGCAGTTTGTGAAAAAGACCAGCAATGACGATTATGCCAAACATATCGCCTCACTGCCCGCCAAGTATAATACCGAATATATAAAATTCCTGCCCAATCAGTACAAAACCTTTGCCGACGGGGCGATCTACTCCCTGGCCCTGGAACTGCGGGAGCCCTTTTATAACTGCCCCGACTGCAAAGGCGAGTGGATTATTCCTCTCAAACCGGCCCAGAAAATTTTTGATTACTGGTGGGATAAAGGCTACAAGATTCATATCCATATAACGGGTGATCTGGCTTTTGAGAAGTATCTGGACTTTGTCGAAGCGGCCATGCAACGCAATCCTCGAAAAAATCATCGGACAACCTTTCATCACGTTGGTCTTTTCGATGCCGCCCAGGCCCAGCGGGCCGCAGACCTCGGCGTGGAAATATCGGCAAACCCCTATTACCTCTGGGCCCTGGCCGACAAATACAGCGAAACCGGCCTCGGGCCGGAAAGAGCGGCCAATATGGTGGCCTTAAAAGAGTTCACCAAACGCGGAGTGCCGGTCTCCCTGCACTCCGACTTTGCCATGGCCCCGGCTGATCCGCTT
>WFRY01000092.1 GCA_015486315.1 Desulfobulbaceae bacterium | reverse complement strand
GTAGACACTGCAACATATCTTCGGCCGATCTTCAATCGCGAAATCCTCAACGTAGCCCTGCTACGCCTGCGGTTTCACTCAATCAGATCGACCAAATATATGTCACATTGTCTACACATTTCTACGAAGTTATTTTTGATTGAACCCTTAGGGTTGCATGCGTGACGCATTTGTCAAGTGACAAAGTGCTGATAGGGATGTCCTGCATTTCACATAGAAGCGCGAAACCGACAACACCGGACTGAATATTTTCAACAGGTTTACGATAATTATTCTTGACATATTAAGGGGGGTTTGTTTAGGTGAAAGCACATTTAAACGATCGTTTAAAATCGAAAAATAGCGGCGTGGAGCCAAAAGTCACCGGAAAAATAAACCGTGAAGAGCCCAGGGCCAGGATACTGCGGGAGGCGGCAACGCTCTTTGCCCGTAAAGGATACGGTTCCACCGGCTTGCGGGAACTGGCTGCTGCTGCCGGGGTGAACCTGGCCATGATCAACTATTTCTTCGGCTCCAAAAAGGCGCTTCTCAAAGCGGTCCTGGATGTTTTCTTTCAGGGATACCTGGAAGTCGCCGGGGATGAACTCAACGGACCGGGAGAACCGCAGCAAAAACTCGACCGGTTTATCCGCCGGGCAATAGATTTTTTTGCCTCCCATCAGGATGCCCTGCTGGTTGCCATTACCGAGTTGCCCCATGATGATCCTGAGATCATCGAGTACAAGGCAACCTGGGCCGGGAGAATGATGGAGGTCATCGACCGGGAAATCTGCTCTCCTCTTTCCCTGCAGACGGGGTGTGTTATCCCGCCCCAGCTGATTGCCCCCATGCTGAGTTTGACAATGGCTTCACGCTTTATTTTTTCGCCGATTTTTCTCCGTCTGCAGGGAGAGGATCAAGAGCTTTCGATTCATGAATACGCCCGGATGGTCAGTTCGTTTTTTATTGGTGGCGTGCTTGACCTGGCAAGTGAAGGAGAAAACATCCATGGCCGGGTTGTAACGTCACCGCCGGATTACATCCATAAACCGGATTGAACCAGGGTTAAGCGCGTGTGCCGGAATATCCCGGTTACGCACATAATATCAAAAAGGAGGTATGAAAATGAAAAAGACTATTGCCGTACTGGCCATGCTGGCGGCCTTTACCGGACTGGCCCATGCTGAAAACGCAGTTATGAAAGAGGCGCAGTCGACTTTTGAGCCAATCCCGGCCAAGGCCCCGGCAGTCAAGGATAACCCGGCGACTCCGGATAAGGTGGAGCTGGGCAAGATGCTCTATTTCGAACCCCGTCTGTCCAAGAGCGGACTGGTCAGCTGTAATTTCTGCCATAATGTGGGGATGGGTGGTGATGATTTCCAGGAAACCGCTACCGGTCACGGTTGGCAGAAGGGACCCCGCAACTCTCCCACCGTGCTCAACGCCGTTTTCAACATGGCCCAGTTCTGGGATGGACGGGCCAAAGACCTCAAAGAGCAGGCCAAGGGACCGGTCCAGGCCTCGGTTGAGATGAGCAATACCCCGGAGGGTGCCGTTAAGACACTGAAGAGCATGCCCGAATACGGGGAGATGTTCACAAAAGCTTTTCCCAAGGACAAGGATCCGGTGACCTTTGACAATATGGCTGCGGCCATTGAGGTGTTCGAGGCAACTCTGATCACCCCGGATTCCAGGTTTGACAACTTTTTACGCGGCGATGGTAAGGCCCTGAACGAAGAGGAGTTGAAAGGACTGGCCATTTTCATGGATAAGGGGTGTTCCGACTGTCATGGCGGCCTCAACATGGGCGGTGAGGATTACTTTGCTTTCGGCGTGGTTGAGCGTCCGGATGATTCGATCATGGGGGGAGACAAGGGACGGATGAAGGTAACGGCTGTTGCCACGGATGAGTACGTATTCAAGGCTCCCACCCTGCGCAACGTCGAGCTGACCCCACCCTATTTTCATTCCGGCAGGGTCTGGTCGCTCCAGGATGCGGTTAAACTTATGGGCACAGCCCAGCTCGGTACCGAACTGAACGAGAAGGAGGCTGCCGACATCGTGAGTTTTCTTAAGTCCACCACCGGCAAACAGCCCGAGGTGGTCTATCCGATCCTGCCTGCCTCAACGGATGCAACACCGAGACCGGTCCTCGACTGACAGAAGGCCGCATGTGACGTGATGAAGCTCCGCCAGGGACCGTACATGTAACTGCTCGAAGTCTACGCTTCTTATCTGCAGGGTGCCGAAAATTTTCGGTACCCTGTGCGTAGTTACGTTTATGGAGTATCAAATTTTTTCGAAAATCCTCATCCATATATTTTTCAAAAACGGCCACCGAAAATTTCGGCCATTCGTCACCCCGGAATCTGGCATTCGGTATACCATGAATCCGGGCCTGGTTAGTCAGTTCGAGCGGCAGGGGGTGACGTTCCGGTACACCGGCACAGCCGGTCATAATCAGTGCAAGAGCACAGGTGCAGATCAGGCCGATATATTTATGGATATGTAGAAGAAAAATTTTGTTCACCTTTAAAAATACCTCAATAGAATTTCACGAATCTTCGTTTATTAAACCTATCCTGTCTGGTCCGCAACATAGTTGCTCTTATTTCCGCCACACTTTTGCGATCCATTACCACAGTACCGTTGGTTAAGCGTTGCTTCAGAACAAAAGTGTTGCAGAAAGTTAAAGAGCATTTCGTGCGAATTAATAAAATTTATTTAGTTAAAGCAAATTGTTAGATTCAGTCAGCTGTTTTTTGATCAGGAAAAAATAATTCCGGCACGCATGGTGCAACAGTGAGGGCAAAGAAACAAACCAACCAATAAATCAGGAGGACACCATGACTGCTCAGACAACCACAAAAACAACGGCAAAAGTAAATGTTGGACAGGAAACCGGACAGTATGCAGTTAAGGCAATCGGCGTTCTCTCCGCTCTGATCGGTATCTGGGGAACAGCCTGCCTCATCGGCGGCCTGGC
>WFRY01000091.1 GCA_015486315.1 Desulfobulbaceae bacterium | reverse complement strand
GTCAGCAGGTTCGCATGTTCTGAGGGTAAACGCAACAGATGAGGCTGGAAACACAGGTTATGCAGTGTCGCACTTTACAGTGGCAGCCAGCGAGCCTCCGGTTGCAGTCGCAGGAGAGGAACAGTTTGGTGAGCCTGGTCATGATGTTCATCTTGACGGCTCGGCATCCTATGATCCGGACGGTACAATCGTTGCCTATAACTGGGAAGAGATTGGAACGTCCTATGTAACACTCTATGATGCTGATACGGCAGAGCCATATTTTACTGCCCCTGCTGTCACTGCCGATGAAGATCTGCATCTTGTGTTCAGACTCACTGTCTATGATGATTACAGTCAGTTCTCAACCGATACGGCAAGTGTGATTATAATCAAGTCAGATATGGATGAAGATAGTGTAGTGGATGGAAAGGATATTGCTGACACCATCAACCTTCCACCATCTGCAATAACACCTGACAGGGTAAAGGCCCTTGCCGACAAATTCGGCAAGACTTTGAACTGAAGTTATTAAACCTGTCTGAATAAAAGGCTGCGGTCACACTGTGTTGTGTGCCGCAGCCTTTTTTGTTTAGGTTCTTTGATGTCTGATGAAATGTAGAGGTGGAGCACAAGTTATCAGCGGCGAACTTTAACAGAGGGGCTGCTGATTCTGGCCGTTTATGGGAGTAGCCGTTCTGTATGCCGTAGATTGCCTTGAGGATAGAAGGCGGTGGAGGGTCTGTGAAGCACCAGGGTCTGTGCATGGAGTCAGAAGGACCAGCAAGCTACGGTTATCCTGGTCGCAACTGTCATTAGACTATACTCCAAGGTTTGTTCATGAGTCCATATGGCAGGAGGATGGGTGATGGTGTTGTATGTCCAAGTGTTTCGACACACTGGATCATTCCGCAATCCTGTCGAGGAGCTTTCGTAAGAAAGTCCGGGACTGAAGTGCATGAATTTCCAAAGTATGCAGTTCTTGTTCATTTCTACTTGAATACAGTCATTGTGTGTGAAAAAATATCGTGAGAAAAATATTTCCACAGAGAAATATTTTACCACACTGTGCATTGAAAAAATCATAAAATTGATGCTGAAATGGGTCATTATGGAATTTTTTTATTTTCAAAATAGGCATATTAATTGCAATTTAACAATCATAGAGTTTTTTCAAAAACAGATAATTGATCAGTTCTTGCAACCAAAGTTCAAAAAAGACGTGATGATCGTCTTGGTCAAATTGAAGCTAAGACCGTCGTAACGTGTATGCCTGAGGCGGGACTTGTCAGAAGGAGAGCTGACATTACCAGAAACTCACTCCCCGCAATGGTGGTGGTACAGATAATCCGAAAGAACACATGCTTTAGACATTTTATGATGCCCGCATGGGCTGTTCTGTTGCTGTTGCTGTTGAAGTTATTGTCAAATCAGGAATAACCATTGTCACAGGTGACTGAGAATGATAGCGACACAAACAAAGCATCCAGATTTTTCAGCAATTTTTTAGATTTACGGTCCCAACGTCAGTAGGCAGGTAATAGGATTTTGTTGGTGTTCTTTTGCAAAAATAATGGATATGGGGTGATAGATCGTGAATTGTGGCCAATGTTAACAGCGTACATTTGACGTTATTCAGGCACCATTATCTGAATCATTGAGTATGTTGGTTCGTCTTGTGGCCATGGTTCATATAATCCGTTTTAAAAGAAGACCTGCTCTTAAAAAGATATCCTATCCTCCCAGCTTCAATAAAATTTGAGTATCGAATGTCCGTTTGGATCATTTATTTCTAAAGTTATCCGACTTGGCTTGAAAAGTTATCACCCTGCATATTTGTTTAATTTCAACATATGCAGGCAGGTCCCACCGCCTGGTGGATGGATATTTCAATTTTAATAAAAGGAGGATAAACATGAAAAAGATCTTTTTGACACTTATGGCCTCGGTAGTCATGTCCATTTTCATCAGCATGCCGGCATCGGCTATCACCATTGATTTCCAGCCGGCAAGCCAAGATGTTATTATCGGGGATTCTCTTGCCGTTGATCTTGTAATTTCTGGTCTTGGAGACGGCGTATCCCCTTCGCTCAGCACCTTTGATATCGACATCCTATTTGATCCAACCATCTTAGGCCTTGACACCACTGACAGCGACTTCGACGGCGTAATAGACAGCGTGGTCATTGATCCCACAAGTCAGCTCGACATCTGGGATTTTGGTACGAACTGGGTATCAGCAAGTGTTACTGGAGCGGGCGTTCTCAATATCTATGATCTTTCCTTAGATTCAGAGAATGACCTCAATACTTACCAGGCAGATAGCTTCACCTTGGCCACCATCACATTTGATGCCATAAGTGTCGGGACAAGTACGCTTTCGATAGATCAGACAACGATTCAGCTTGGTGATGCCGCTTTTCCGCCAAATTCTCTGACTGCAACCCTGACTGACGGCTCCGTAAACGTAAACCCGGTTCCTGAACCCGCAACCTGCCTGCTTATGGGCGTGGGGATTGCAGGGCTTCTTGGGCTTCGGAGGAAGATGAAAGGATAAACGCGCTTCATCAACACTATACTTCCTATTAACCAAGTGAGGAACAGCACCTGTCAGCAGATATAGTAGATATGTAATCTGCACAGTTCCCGAGGAGGGAAGATGATAGAGCATGGCCGTATGGCCTCATATATTATTTTAGCTTCTCAAACCGTCGTAGTGCCGCCCCGGCATCACGGCGGTTTTTGTTTTAAAGGCAGCAGGGCGTTGAACAGATCAAACTATGAATTTTTCCGAGGTTTTTTGCGGAAGTCTAAACTGGTTGAAGCCTGCTTTTTGTCAAATCCCAATTCTTACAGGAGGAACAAATGAAAACAAGACATGTAAGATCAGTCGTTACCTTGTCCATAATATTCTTTGTATGCCTGATAGGAGCAGTATCTGTGTCCCATGCCACCTGGATGATCGACACTGTTGATGGAGGTAAAACGTTTGACTTGACTTCACAACAGGCCATGGCCCTTGACAGCAACGGCAACCCCCACATCGTCTATGGGGCTGACCATCTTTATCACGCCTATTTTGACGGTACGACATGGCACAGCGAGATGATCGATTCAGCAGCCGGTGTCGGATCAGAGGCTATGATCTATATTGACTCCGCAGACCACATCCACATATTTTATGCGGATTACGTAGCCCAGAATTTGGCTTTTGCCGATCTTTATATCAGCAAGCCATTTTATCGATATGCTACCAATGCCCACGGCTCATGGACAGTGGAGCCGTTGGATTTTATTTACAGCTCTAATTTTTTTTATGTGGATCCATCAGGAGTAGTAAAGCTAGTCTACCATTTATGGGATGCGAACCAGACAGCCATGATTGCCACCAACGAATCCGGTGTATGGCACAGTGAGCCTATAGATTTACCTGTTTCAAATTTTAATAATCTGGTATTTGACGCTGCTGGAGCCATCCACCTCCTATATCGTGACTGGCCAGATATCATGTACGCCACAAATGCCTCTGGAGAATGGCGTACTGGAGTTGTTGATTCAGTATGGAACGGAGGCAGATACATGGCGCTCGCCGTAGGCACAGACGGGCAGGTCCATATCGTCTATTCCGATGGAGGCTATATTGACAACAGGAAACTCAAGTACGCCACTGGCACTTTTGGTGCTTGGAATGTTGAAATTATAGAGGATCTCGGTAGCGCTAATGCCCTTGGAGAAATTGCAGTTCGCGTAGACGCTGGAAATACGGTTCATATCGCCTATCATGATAATGCCCACGACAATCTCAAATATGCCCGTGGTACCGCAGGCTCCTGGACAACCGAAACCGTCGATAACAGTCCGGGAAATGTCGGAGAAAGCCCGTCTCTTGTGCTTGATCAGGCAGGTATGGTCCATATCAGCTACTGGGACGCGGGAAACGCGGCTGTTAAATATGCCGAAGGCAGTCAGGGCTCATGGACTTTGCAGACAATTGAAAGCGGAAGCACCGATGATGGGACTCTTCTGGCGGTAGCTGCAGATCCTGTAGGCAGATTGCATATGATCTACAAAGACAGTGGCCGCGATGAACTCAAGTATGCTGAAGGGGTGTATGGTGCCTGGACCGTCCAGACACTGGCAAGCAACTATACGTATTTCTGGGGGGATGAACCTCGAATCGCCCTTGATTCAAGTGACCATGCCCATGTTCTCTATCATGACCAAAACAGCAATGAACTCAAGTATGGCACGAACAGATCAGGTTCGTGGGCCTTTCAGACAGTTTACAGTGGTGAACCGGAAGGTTATCCAGTGCTTGTTATTGATTCTCTGGGCAGGTGCCATGTTATTTACCAAGATACCGGGCAACTGGTACATGCCACGAATGCCGCCGGCGTCTGGACGTCCGAAGTAGTGGCTGGTGAAAGCGATCATTATTATGGCGTTTCCATCGATTCCTCTGACCATTTACATATCGCATATGCTCATGATGATTCGAGCACCAATAGTTCCACACTTTTCCATGCAACAAATGTATCCGGCTCCTGGCAAAGGGAAGCTCTCACGACCGTCGATTGTCCAGACGGAGATTGTTTCGACGACAGTCTTGAGATAAAAAATGACATAACAGGCAGCACGCATATCGTATATGATTATACCATTTATGATGAAATGACCGAGGAATACATAAGCGATATGAGTTATGTGACCAACAGTTCCGGTTCATGGACAACAGAAACGCTGGATTTTGGCAAGAGCCCAGAACCGATTAACATGCAGGTCGATCCAGCCGGTACGGTGCATATGGTCTATAAGTACTACTCCGACTCCGGGGAAGACTGTTATGTCGGATATGCTGCCAGGATATCGGGAACGTGGCAGACAGAGACTGTCACGGGCGTTGGGCACTGGTTTGAGGGTGCGGCTGTCTTCGATTCATCTAACAATCCATATATCAGCTGGAACCAGGGATATCACAAACTGCAATATGCCACCGGCACATTTGGTTCATGGTCCATTAAAACCGTGGAAGACTCCATTGCCTATTCCTGGAATGATATAGCCATAGATGCAATGAACAATGTCCATATTGTCTACAGGGAATACGGTAACCGGATTCTCAAGTATGCCACCACGAGTTCAACGGAAGAGTACGGCCCTTCTGGGACCGATCATTCTTATGATGGTAACGCCGACGGAACACCGGACAGCGAACAGGACAATGTGGCTTCCTTCCACACCTATGACGGTGCAGATTATCTTACCCTGTCTTCGTCCGAAGGCACAACTCTTTCTACCATTGAACCTGTGGAAAACCCTTCACCCATTAATACTCCGGAGGGCACTGATTTTCCACTTGGTTTTGTCAAGTTTGTTGTCACCGATGTGACCCCCGGAGGCGCAGTAACTGTCAGGTTATATTTGCCCGAGGGCACCACCATATCAACCTACTATAAGTATGGGCCAACTCCTGATAACCAGCAGCCCCACTGGTACGAATTCCTCTATGACGGCACCACGGGAGCTGTGATTTCGGACAACATCGTTACCCTGTATTTTGTTGACGGCCAGCGCGGTGATCATGATCTGACCGCAAACGGTATTATCGTTGATCCGGGAGCGCCCGCATTTGCCGGCATACCCGGCGACCTTGATGGAGACGGTGATGTAGACCGGAATGATGTAAATATCATCATGTCCCATAGAAACCAGTCTGCTGAAGTCTGTCCTGAATGCGACTTGGATGGTGACGGCACTATTACGGTACTGGACGCCAGGAAACTGATCCTGCAATGCACCAGGCCGAGATGCGCAACAAGCGGACCTGAGTAATTAACCGTTCTGTACGCCCTTCCCCTTTGCATACGCCCGCAGGGGAAGGGCGTAAACCAATTTACCGGTACTTTTTATTAGCAGTGCCAGAAATGATCAAGATTTCACTCTCCTTGCCGCACTTCCGTATGGGAGCGTGAAGAAAAAAAGGCAGGTGTCAACCTATAAGGATTTTTTAAAAGCTTTTTCCAAACAGTAAGGATGAATAAAGCAGGAGGAACAAATTATGTTACAGTAATTATTATCCTTCCATCGGGCTATTCGATCATCTATTGGGACTGCACGGTGTTTGAAGATTGTACTACTTACCGTCTTACTTGTTCTTCCTGTAAATTGTGCCTTTGCACTTACCGGTGACCTCGACAACGACTGCAACGTAGATCGGGATGACCTTAATATCCTCATGGCCGACAGGAACAAACCTGTTGCAGACAGCAGTTGCGGCAACGCCTGCGACTTGGATTGTGATGGGATGATAACCGTCCTTGACGCCAGAAAAACTGATTCTCTTCTGCACTCAATCCCGCTGCACTATCATGGCGGATAGTGCGGAGTCGGCATCATGAAAGTTCGCTCGATGCCTGAAGCTAAAGGCAGGCAATGATGCCTTTTTTTGAGCCTCGAATTTTAAGCTGTTTTATGGCAGTATCCTGGTATTAAGGCATTGGGGACAGGCGAAATATGCCTACATTGGGTGGCGGAGAAGTCGGGCAGGCAGGAAATTCCCATTGCAACATATATAACGTGAAGTTTCAGCTTGTGCTGGCAAACAGCGGGTTAATTGAATAAATGCCTGTTTTCCAGTAAAAGAGTGAACAGATACTTTGTTTTTATTCTGATTAAGAGTTGCGCTAAATATTTACCATCTCAAGGATGAATTCCCTAACGGAACGTACAACTGCTACACAACATACCTGCTCACAGAATGCCGCAGATGTAAGACGGAGAGGGCGAAGTCGTACTTCCAGTACTTCGAACCCTTGACAAAGCAGGAGATGCGGTACCCAGTGAGCAGATACGGAAAAGTTACAATGGGTCAGTCCAGCACCATGGCATCCATCGTGAGTCCACTTATAACAGGAGAACATGATTCATGAAACTGCCTATTGGAATATCCACTTTTGAAAAGATACGGTCTGACGATTACCTCTATATTGACAAGACTGAGTTTGCCCTGCGCCTGATACTTGAACACGATTACGTGTTTCTCTCCCGCCCGCGCCGTTTTGGAAAAAGCCTTTTCCTTGATACCCTGAAGGAGATATTTGAGGGAAACAGGGAGCTGTTCAGGGGGCTTCACATTTACGAAAAATACGACTTTGAAAAGTTCCCGGTGATAAAGATAAGTTTTGGGGGGTGCAGAAGTGTTGAAGAACTTAAAGAGATAATAATGTACACCCTGCGAAAGAACCAGCAGGCCCTTGGCATAGAATGCCACAATCAAGATTACGCTCTATGTTTGGACGAGCTTATCAAGGAAGCATCAGGTAAGTACAATCAGAAGGTTGTGGTCCTGATTGACGAGTATGACAAACCAATTCTCGATAATGTTGACCAGGTGGAAATAGCAATTGAATGCAGGGAAATTCTAAAGCGTTTCTATACTCAGCTAAAGGAAAATGACGCATACCTTCGCTTCGTATTCCTGACCGGAGTGAGCAAGTTTGCCAGAGTATCCATCTTCAGCGGTCTTAACAATCTGGATGACATAAGCCTTGACCGCCCCTATGCCGCAGTCTGCGGTTATACCCAGCAGGATGTCG
>WFRY01000090.1 GCA_015486315.1 Desulfobulbaceae bacterium | reverse complement strand
TTTCGGTAAGAGATAGGAGCCTGTTCTTTGATCAAGATGTATACTTTTTTCAAAAAATACTGGTATCTTTTTATTAAGCAGCAGGATTATTCTCTTGGGGTCTGGTCCTGTCATGCCATGAAATTAAGGGGATATTCTCCGCGTCCCATTCATCCCAAACATCTTTTTGATGAGCAGCGTTCCGATTATCTGCATGGTCTGTTTTGTCCGGGATTGTCTTTTTTAGACCTCGGTTCCGGGGTTGGTACCGATTGTCTGCTTGCAGCAGAAAAAGGTGCAGCACTCTCGGTCGGTGTAGAAGGTAGCAGGGAGAGTATACTGACGGCTGTAAACAGGGCGAAGCAGGCGGAACAATCGGTATTTTTTCTCCCGATAGATCTTGAACAGGGTGAACTGCCGTTTAAGGATCACTGTTTTGATCTTGTCAATTTTTCCAATGTTCTTGAACATCTGAACAATAGAAAAGGGATTTTGTCGGAGCTGAAAAGAGTCAAAAAGAAGGACAGCCTTGCGGTTCTTTCCGTCCCTAATTCTGAAACCACATGGAAGAAAAAGCTTGAAAGGGCAGGGCTGGATTCAAGAGATGATCCGGACCACAAGATCGAATATTCCCGCGAGTCGCTGCTTGAAGAGCTGCAGGCGGCTGATCTTCAACTCTGCTCCGAGCTTATGCCGATTATCCCCAGTTTTCCCTGGAACGGGCTCATTGCCATGAGTGCTTTTTTCTCCCCTGCATTGTATAAACGGCTGCAGGAGAAAAAAAGAACATTCGTGCAGAAGAATCCTGACGAGTCCATTGGCTGGGTTTTTACGGTAAAGTGACCAGTATCTGCAGCGAATGTATGACATGTCGCCCGGTCGCACCTGATTATACGGATTCCTGCTTTGAAGAGATGATTGTGAAGAAGATTGTCGGTATTGTTCTGGTAAAGAACGAAGATATATTTATCAGCAGGGTGCTGCTGAATATTCTCCATTTTTGCGATGAAATTATCGTGGCGGATAATGCCTCAACAGATGAAACAGCGGAAAAAATACAACAGCTGTCCCGTCAGCATCATAAAATACAGTATCACCGGATAACAACAATTTCTGTATCTCATGATTTGATACAGGGATATGCCGGTCGGGATGTCTGGGTTTTCGGCGTAGATGGGGACGAGATATATGATCCCCGCGGGCTGCAGAGCTTGCGGGAGCAGTTGTTAGCCGGAGCCTATGAGGACTGGTGGCTTATTTTTGGTAACGTGCTGCACTGTGTTGCATTGAACAGGGATGAAAAGACAGCAAGAGGCCATTTTGCTCCGCCGTGCCGCAGTATGACAAAACTGTATAATTTTGCAATGATAGAGAGCTGGAAGAGTTCCTCCGGAGAACGGCTGCACGGCGGGGAAGTTATCTTTAAAAAAGGCTTTGGTCCGGAGCGGCGCTTCGAACTCTATAAAGAGGTTCCCTGGGAAGAGTCATTGTTTCGCTGTCTCCACATGTGCTTTCTGCAGCGGAGCAGTATACAGCGCTCCTGGCGGGGAAAGTATGTGCCCAGGCCCAATCCGGCGGATATTCTTTCCCGAACCTACCTGCAGCAGAGTTGGTCGCTGCTGCGAAAGCTCTGCGGACTGCCGGTGGCGGGGAAGCAGGAGTGGAAGGTCGATAAGTTTACCCGGGGACCGATGGTCTCTTGTGATGTTGCCGATTTTTTCAAGGGCGACGTGTTGTCGTGACCTCCTGCTCAATAGACCGCAAAGGCTCGGTTTTTGCCCGGTATAGCCGTATGCCTCATTACCAGGCGTATTACTGGCAGGCTCTTTCTGCGGTTACACGTTTTTCCGTTCAGGACGCTCCGTGGTGGTACAACATTTCACCCACATCCATATCGGCCCTTGACGTTGAGGCGGTTGTTGAACAGCTACGTCCTCGCCTGGGTGGAACACGGCACTGGAATTCTCCGGATTTAAGTGATTTTGTCGGTTGTTATACATGGCACCATCACGGGAAAGATATTAAATTTGCAATTGATGCCCATGATTTGCAAGATATTGTCTCGCCCCGCGCTCTGGAGTGGTGTGATCTCTATTTTAAGGCAAATAAGTGGCATAATAAGCAGTACCCGGAAAAGGTTGTTCCCATCGTCAACGGGAACGGTTTTTTGCGGCAGCGTCATTTGGCACGATTGCAGGCAATGCGGCATGTTCCGAAAACAAATGATCTACTCTTTATTTCACGGGTCTGGGGTGGTGTTGAGCATAATGTTCGAGTGTTTGAGGCATTGGCGGAACTCCCTTGTAAAAAACGCCTCATGGCAATACTGGTTGCAGACCCGGGCTGTGCCGCTGAAACCGAGATGGCTGAAAAACGTCTGCAACATGCCGGAGTGGAGTGTACCTATGACCTCATTCCCATCAGGAAACTCTGGCAGGAAACTGCTGCGGCAAAGATTATCATGCTGCGTGCCGGAAAGTACATGTGCATTCCCTGGCGAATGATTGACCTCCTCTGCATGGGGGCCTGTATGGTGACGGATTCTGATTTTAATCCTCTCTGGCCGGAACCGCTGCAGCCGGATGTACACTATGCGGGTGCGGGAATTGATCGTCCGGAAGATACTTCTTCCGCCCCCAGAGAAGAGTATGGCAGGATAACGGCAACTGTCTCTGCCCTGCTGGATGACGAGGAGAAGCAGCACCGGTTGCGCAGAAACGGTGCGGCGTATTTTGATAATCATGCCGCGCCGTTACGGGTCGGCGAGTATATTTTGTCACAGCTTGGGCGGCTATGACTTATCGATTTAAGGAGACCTTGTTAAGGGTACCTTGAAGCGAACTTGAACAGGTCTGATCATGGAGTGGAAAAATCTTAAGAAGAAAAAGCTGGTTTTTACGGTGGCAACCGGGCGGTGCGGGACCGCATTTTTTTCAGAGATCCTGCGTCTTGTTCCCGGCGCAACCAGTCTCCATGAACCGGAACCTCAGTATGCCGAAGTTTTGAGGCAGGTTCAGCAGCAGCCGGAGACAGCCCGGGCGTTTCTGATTCAACAGAAGCTTCCTGTAATTGCCCGTGATCAGAAGAATATTTACATTGAAACAAGTCATCTGTTCTGCAA
>WFRY01000089.1 GCA_015486315.1 Desulfobulbaceae bacterium | reverse complement strand
TAGCCAACCTGCCCTACTCCATCTCCTCACCTTTTCTGTTCAAACTCATTGAACACCATGAACGTGTTGACTTTGCCGTTGTTATGCTGCAAAAAGAAGTGGCCTTTCGTTTACTGGCACAGCCGGGCTGTAAAGAGTATGGAACACCAACCATTCTGACGGCATCCTGTGCCGAGGTAGAGATGCTCATGCAGGTCAAGCCGGAAGAGTTTCATCCACGTCCCAGGGTAGATTCAGTCGTCATCCGTCTCTCTTTTCAACCAATACCTGAACGGGTACAAAAAATCGGCCCCATCAACTACCCTCTGCTGAAAAAGGTTGTCAGGGGCGCTTTCGGTCAACGGCGAAAAACACTGCTCAATGCCCTGTCCGCAACCGGTTTGCTTACTAAACATGAGCTGACAGAGTGTATAACAGCAGTTGGATTTGTGCCTTCAATCCGGGCGGAACGACTTGAACTTGAAGATTTTGTCAAACTTTCACAGGTCATTGCAGAGCAGAGGGACAACTGATAAGATGACAACCGTTTACGGCATCTACCGGTTGTATTCACTATGCCGGCTCAACAGCAACAGGGATATACTGCCGTGAAATGGGATCTGCACCGCATTGTCCGCTACTATTATCTTCGTTTTATACGTCTGCGGGGGACCCCTTACTCTCTGGCAATGGGTGCATCACTGGGAGCAGCCATTGCCGTTACCCCGACTCTTCCCCTGCACACCGTCGTCATTATCCCGGTCACCCTGTTGTTACGGGTCAACACCATTGCCGCCCTGATAGCCGGAGCAGTGGTCAGTAATCCGCTTACCTTTGCCGCCCAGTACTATCTTTCCTGGAAAATCGGCGACTGGATACTGCCGGACAGACTCACCTGGGAGCGACTGCAACAGGTACTGGCCATGGTCAAAGAAGCCGGCCTGCTTGAGGGAATGAAGATACTCAGTCACCTGAGTATTGACGCTATTCTGGTCATGCTGACAGGCGGACTGGTCCTTGCCGTGCCCCTTGGAATTGTCACCTATTTTGTTTCTTACCGTTTTTTTGACCATCTTCATAAAAAAAGACAACAAAAGCACTTGCTCAATTAATATCCCTGTGGCAGATTCCTCTCCACAATTAATTAATATTTCTCAGTCGATGGACTGATACTGCCTACATTTTTCCAGCCATATGCAAAACTTTGTTTTTCACAATCCGACTAAAATTATTTTTGGCCGCGACACCGTGCCGAACATTGGTCCGGAAACCGCTGAACTCGGTCGCAGATGCCTGCTGGTATACGGCCGGTCCAGTATCCGCAAAACAGGCCTGTATGATCAGGTCACCACTTCTCTTGCCGATGCCGAAGTGGAAATCATTGATCATGGCGGAGTACAGTCAAATCCGCTGCTGGATCATGTCCGTGCAGGCATTGCCAAGGTCAAAGAGCACAGTATTGATGTCGTTGTTGCGGTGGGCGGAGGATCAGTACTTGACAGCGCCAAGGCCATTGCCGCCGGCAGCGTGGTGAACCATGACGTCTGGAAATTTTTTACCGGCAAAAAATCCGTCAAGTCCACTCTGCCGGTAACAACAGTGCTTACCCTTGCTGCGGCCGGCTCGGAAATGAACTCCGGCATGGTTATCACAAATAACGAAACAAAAGAAAAATTCGGCTTCGGCCATCGCCTGCTGTACCCGAAAACTTCCATCCTCGATCCGAAGGTAACCTTTACAGTTCCCCCTGACTACACTGCATTTGGAGCAATCGATGCCATTGCCCATGTCCTCGAATTTTACATGACCACCCGGGATCCGGATACCCCGGTTCAGGACTGCCTCATGGAAGGGCTGATAAAAAACAGTATCAATGCCTGTGAACGCTGCCTGAAAGACCCGCTTGATTACGAGGGACGGGCAAGTCTTCTGTGGACGGCCACCCTGGCCCTGAACGGTTTAACTGCTGCAGGTCTTGGCAGGGTGGGATTTCCCATGCACATGATCGAGCATTCTCTGAGCGCCCTGTACAACGTACCCCATGGCGCAGGCCTTTCGGTGGTCATACCGGGATGGCTGACCTGGTACCGGAAGCATAACGAGGCACGGATTGCTCAACTGGGACGACGAATCTTTCCTCCCGCCGACCTGCAGCCTTATACCGACGGCCGGATAGCGGAACGGACCATCATTATTTTTAAAAACTGGTTTAGCAGGATCGACAGTCCTGTTTCCCTGGAAGAACTCGGAATCCCGGCAGCCGATATCCCGATGATCGCTGAAAATTCCCTTGCCCTTGCCAGGGTATGGCGTTTAACTGATTACTCACAGGAAACTATTGAAGAAATCCTGCACCTCTGCCGA
Organism: Desulfobulbaceae bacterium; assembly: GCA_015486315.1. GTDB lineage: Bacteria > Desulfobacterota > Desulfobulbia > Desulfobulbales > Desulfobulbaceae > Desulfobulbus_C. Next base: position 11,069 of record WFRY01000089.1, on the reverse strand, counting down.
TAATTTTTTCCATTTGAAATGAACAGAAAAAAACATGACAATTTCTCATATTTACGCTACAACTATACCCGGTTATTTCGTAATTATTCAGCCCATCCAAAAAATCTGCAACTACTTCGGAGTCTAACTGTTTAAGGAAAACCGATAAAGTTTTCCTGTTACGTTCATGTTTCCTGGAGAATCGGCCGGGACTAACCCATATGTTCCGTTAGATTTTCATCATTTGTTGTGGCTGAGCCCCAAATGGTCCGGCCATGCTGGTTTAACCAAGGTGCAACTACCAGATGAAATCGACCCTATTTACTGCCCAGGCTGTCCCTGCAGGCTGGCTCACGGATTTTGATAAATTCCTTATCGGCGAGGGAACTCATGAGCGCTCCTACGAGAAATTAGGGGCTCACCTTGTCACTTTCGATGGTCAGGCCGGTGTTGTATTTGCTGTCTGGGCACCCAATGCCGAAGAGGTTTCCCTTATCGGCGATTTCAACAGCTGGGACGGCCGACTCCATCCCCTGAACTCCAGTGATTCCGGCATCTGGACCATTTTCATCCCGGGCCTTGAAGAACACGCCATTTATAAGTACCGGATAACCAGCAAAAACGGCGAACAGTTTGACAAGTCCGACCCCTATGGTTTTGCCATGGAACTGCGACCGAACACCAGTTCCGTCACGGTTAACCTGGATACGTACGACTGGCAGGACGCAGACTGGCTTGAGCAGCGTGCCGGTCACCAGTCGCTTACAAGCCCTATTTCCATCTATGAAGTTCATCTGGCCTCCTGGCGTAAGCTACCGGATGAACAGCGGGGTTCCCGTTATCTCAGCTACAGGGAACTTGTCGATACCCTGATTCCGTACGTCCTTGATATGGGCTATACCCATATCGAATTATTACCCATAGCCGAGTACCCCTATGACGGTTCCTGGGGCTACCAGGTGCTGGGTTTTTTTGCACCCACCAGCCGTTTCGGCACCCCGCACGACTTCATGTACTTCATCGACCAGTGTCACTTAAACGGCCTGGGTGTCATCCTGGACTGGGTACCTGCTCACTTCCCCAAAGATGGATCCGGCCTCAACTATTTTGACGGCACCCACCTGTATGCCCATGAGGATCCCCGCCAGGGTGAACACCAGGACTGGGGAACCATGATTTTCAACTACGGCCGAAGTGAAGTACGTTCCTTTCTGATCTCCAATGCCCTCTTCTGGATAGACAAATATCACATAGACGGCTTGCGGGTCGATGCTGTTGCCTCCATGCTCTACCTTGATTATTCCCGGGAAGAAGGCCACTGGCTGCCCAATCAGTATGGGGGACGGGAAAATCTTGACGCGATCAGTTTCCTGCGCAAGGCAAACGAGGTGGTACACGGTATTTTCCCCGGTATCCTTACCATTGCCGAAGAGTCAACCTCATGGCCCATGGTTTCCCGCCCGCCATACCTGGGCGGTCTGGGGTTCAATCTGAAATGGAACATGGGCTGGATGCATGACACCCTGAGTTATATGAGCAAAGATCCTATCCACCGTCGTTTTCATCATAACGAGATGACGTTCGGAATGCTGTATGCCTTTCACGAAAACTTTGTCCTGCCCATTTCCCATGATGAAGTAGTGCACGGCAAAGGATCGCTGATTAATAAGATGGCAGGTGATGAGTGGCAGAAATTTGCCAACCTGCGGACCTACCTCGGCTTCATGTGGAGTTATTCCGGAAAAAAGCTGCTGTTTATGGGCTGTGAATTTGGTCAATGGCAGGAATGGAACCATGACAAGGGGCTTGAGTGGGAGGCTCTGGTATCGGACAATCACCAGGGACTGCAGCGTTTTGTCCGTGACCTGAACCTGGTATACCGGAGTGAACCTGCCCTGCATGAAAATGACTTTGACTGGAGTGGTTTTTCCTGGATCAATGCCAATGATTCCGATAACTCCGTGCTGTCATTTATCCGCAGGGCCGAGAATCCCGATGACTTCCTCATTATAATCTGTAATTTTACCCCGTTGGTTCGTAAAAATTATCGTATTGGTGTCCCCTCTGACGGCAATTACCGCGAACTGATCAACAGTGATCTTGCCGTGTACTGGGGAAGCGATGTCAGCAACGGTATAATACACAGTATACCGGAAAAAGCGCATGGCATGGACAATACCCTCTCCCTGACCCTGCCCCCTCTCTCCACCCTTATTTTAAAAAGAACGTAAACAATTAAGTAAATTCTACATAAACGAAAACTTACAAGGCTACATCATGAACATGAAATTCTCCCCCCGCACGATTCTTCTTATTTCAGTCGGTATCCTGATCTATATCGCCCTTGCCGGTTACAACAGTAATCTAAAAAAGAACCATCCTCTGCCCGAGCAACATGCGGTCATGAGTCATGAGCAGAGCAAAACCGCCCGATTGCAGCAGCGCATTTCTGCTTATAAACAGGAAATTTCAGTTGCCAGGGAAGAAGAGGCCAAACTGCGTCAAAAGCTGACTAGTGCGCAACAGCTGGCTGCAAAAGTCGACACCACCCACACGAGTACACTTAAAAGCAAAATTGCAGAACTTGAAAAACAACTGACGCAACAGGGTGATCAGAAAGAAACCATATCGCCTGAGGAACAGGCACTCAAAAAAACACTTGCTCAGCGTGATGCTGAAATCAAGGCTTTGCAGAAACAGCTGAACGGGAAGAAACAAGAACTTACTTCCGTTGCAAAAGAAGACAGCTCATCTCTTGAGCAGGTACAGCGGGAGCTGGCGGACCGTGAACAGAAACTGACTGAATTGATCCAGGGAAGAAAAGTCATTTCGCAGCAGTTTCAGGAAATGCAGGACAAGCTTGCACAATCAGAGGCCTCTGCTGCCGAGCTGCAGAAATTAAAACAACAGCTCAATGATTTAACCCAAAGTAAAGAGGCCAATTCCCGACAACTTCAAGAACTGCAGGAAAACCTTGCCCGGTCAAAGGCATCTGTTGCCGAGTTGCAGAAATCAAATCAGGCGCTGAGCCGGCAACTGGCTACATCAACAAACACTGTTGCAACTGTGGATAAAATGCGTCAGGACCTTGAATCACGGGATGAGGGCCTGGACACAGCCAATGACCGCATACAGAAACTTGCCATGCGGCTGGAAGAGTCTGAGGCAAATCTTACTGAAGCCGAAAACACTATTTCCTCCCTGAAAAACGCCATTGAAAAAGCTGAACAGGAAAAAATCATTGCGGTGAAAAGTGCTGAAAAAATTTCCGCCGGTTCTGAGGACAGCCACTCTAAGCTGCAGGAACAGCTGACAAAAATCGGTAGCCTGCAGGCTCAGCTTACCGAGGCGACCTCCCAGATAGCTTTTTTGGAAAGCGCAGTAAAAAAGGCGAATCTCAAAGCTGATGCCCTGCTCCATTATGGTCAGGAAAAGGACAGGTTGCTGGCACCGTCAGAACAAAAACTGGCTGCAATGCAAATACAGCTCCAGGAAAAACAGGCAGAAGTTGACGCGCTTACTGCCGAGCTGACCCAGGCTCAGCAAAAAGCCGATGAGCTGGCAGAGGCAGTGGCTGCAATTAATGAACAACAGGGCCAGATAGAGGCCCAACAGAGTGAAATCGAGTCCCTGCAGGCCAAATTATCTACGGCCGAGCAGGAGATTGCAGAGGCAACCGTCAACGGTCAGGAGCTTGTCCGCCAGATTGCAAGCATGGTTGAATCCAACTCGGTCAGAGATAATGAGGCTCAAAAGCTTAACGGGGAAATTACTGAGGCAACAGACAGAATTGCAGCCCTTGAGAGTGAACTCTCTGAAACAAAAACTGCAATGGCAGCGACTCAAAACCTGCTTACAGCTGCCAGGAAACAGGAACAGATCCTGGAGCAGAGTTTGACTGATAAGGAGAAAGATATAACTGCCGGCAAAAATGAGCTGGAAAAACTGAAAACAGCACTCGCCGATAAGAGCAGACAAACAGATGAGTTAACGAAACAGCTTAAGGTTCTGGCGACAAATAATGATATCCTGACAACTGAGAAAAACACTGCCGTTGAAGAGGCTCAAAACCTGCTTGCTGCTTCCAACAATCAGCTGGAAGAACTGAAAGCAGCACTCGCCGATAAGAGCAGACAAACAGATGAGTTAACGAAACAGCTTAAGGTTCTGGCGACAAATAATGATATCCTGACAACTGAGAAAAATACTGCCGTTGAAGAGGCTCAAAACCTGCTTGCTGCTTCCAACAATCAGCTGGAAGAACTGAAAGCAGCACTCGCCGACAAGAGCAGGCAGGCAGATGAGGTAGCAGGACAGCTTGAGGTACTGACGACAAAAAATGATATCCTGACCAATAAGTTTGAAACCGCTGTAAATGAAGGATCCGTCACGGCACAACTGCTTGTGGAGGCCCAGACAGCCCTCCAGAAAAAAACAGAGGCTGTAACAGCCGCGCAGCAAAAAATTGCAGATCTGGAAGCAAACCTCAGCGACTTGCAAGCCAGTAGTGAAGAACTTACCGGGGCAAAGGAAAAAATAAGCCTCCTTGCAGCTCAGGTATCCGACCTTAATGCAAAAGAAGAAGAGATCGTTGCCGGCAAGGAAAAAATTGCCGCCCTGGAAGCGCAGCTTGCGGAAGCTCAGGCAAAAGCAGATAACCTGACAGCAGCACAGGAAAAAATTACCGCTCTCGAAACACAGATTGCTGAACTCCAGGCAACTACTGATGAACTGGCCGGGGCTAAAGAAAAAATCGCCGCTCTTGAAACACAGCTTACTGAGGCTCAGGCAAAAGCCGACGAGCTGACGGCAGCACAGGAAAAAATATCCACCCTCGAAGAACAACTTGTTGAGGCTCAGGCTAAAGCCGATGAGCTGACGGCAGCGCAGGAAAAAATTACTACGTTCGAGGCACAGATTGCTGAACTCCAGGCAGCTACTGATGAACTGGCCGGGGCTAAAGAAAAAATCGCCGCTCTTGAAACGCAGCTTACTGAGGCTCAGACAAAAGCAGACGAGCTGACGGCAGCGCAGGAAAAAATTACCGGATTTGAAGCACAGGTTGCTGAACTCCAGGCCGGGGCTGATGAACTGGCCGGGGCTAAAGAAAAAATCGCTGCTCTCGAAACCCAACTTACTGAAGCTCAGGCAAAAGCAGATGAGTTGACGGCGGCACAGGAAAAAGTTACCGCCCTGGAAACCCAGCTTGCTGAAGCTCAGGCTCAGGCCGATGAACTGACAGCGGCCAAGGAAAAGGTTACAGCACTCGAAGCGCAGATTACTGAACTCCAGGCCGGGGCTGATGAGCTGGCTGGAGCCAAGGAAAAAATTGCGGCTCTGGAAACGCAGCTTACCGAAGCTCAGGCAAAAGCAGATGAGCTGACGGCGGCACAGGAAAAGGTTACCGCACTGGAAACCCAGCTTGCTGAAGCTCAGGCTAATACAGATGAACTGACAGCGGCACAGGAAAAGGTTACTGCCCTTGAAGCGCAGATTACTGAACTCCAGGCCGGGGCTAAAGAAAAAATTGCTGCCATGGAAACGCAGCTTACCGAAGCTCAGGCAAAAGCAGATAAGCTGACGGCGGCACAGGAAAAAGTTACGGCCATGGAAACGCAGCTTGCTGAAGCTCAGGCTAATACAGATGAACTGACAGCGGCACAGGAAAAGGTTACTGCCCTCGAAGCGCAGATTACTGAACTCCAGGCCGGGGCTGATGAGCTGGCTGGAGCAAAAGAAAAAATTGCGGCTCTGGAAACTGAACTAAACGACACCAAAGCCCAGACTGAAAAACTTACTGCAGACCAGCAAAAAATACCTGCACTCGAAGCACAGGTCGCTGAGCTGAATGCAGATGTTGAAAAACTAGCCTCTGCAAAAGAAAAGATTTCCAGCCTTGAAACAGAGTTGGCTACGACACAAACTCAGCTGCAGGAGCAGTTGACCAAGTTCGCCGAGGTTACATCTGCCCTTAAGGAGAAAGAAACATCCACCCAGCAGGCCCTGTTAGCCCAGCAGGAAACCAGCAGCAAACTGACAACCTTTGAAGAGGAAATAAACACCCTCAAAAATCAGCTTGCTGAAAAGGAAACCGCTCTTACCCAGGCTCAGGAGGCCTTAGTCTCTGCCCGGCAGAACCAGGAGGAACTGCAACAACTCAATGAGGCATTTGCAGAAAAGTCAAAAGAGCTTACTCTGGCAACGACAAAAATTAACGAACTGAGCACGACTGCCGCTGCAGTGACCGGCCTCAAAGAGAGCACCGCTACCCTGACCAACGAGCTGACGTCCAGCAAAGAAATGGTCTCCGAGCTTGAAAATAAAGTATCTCAGCTTCAAAGCGAAATCGACGGTCTCAAGTCTGAACGCGACCAGTTACTTAAAAAAGAAATGGACAGTGACAAGGACGGGGTATCGGATGCCGACGACACCTGTGCCGACACCCCGGAGGGGGCACTCGTTGACGACAAGGGCTGTCCCTCGGATGCAGATAATGACGGTGTTGCCGATGGACTGGACCTCTGCACGGATACGGCAGCAGGTACAACGGTAAATGAAATGGGCTGTGCAGACGATGGGATCATCGTCCTGGAAGGGGTTACGTTCAAAACCGGTACGGCTAATCTTACCGAATCAGCCCGCAAGGCTTTAGCAGCCACTGCTGCCATCCTGAAAAAATCTGCTGCCGGTCAAAAATTCGAGGTTGCCGGGTACACTGACAGTGTCGGCTCCCCTGGAGTGAATCAGCAGATCTCCGAAAAACGTGCCATGGCTGTGCTGAATTTCCTGGAAAAAAACGGCTTCCAGGCCGACCTCCTGACCGCTAAGGGATATGGTCAGGAAAACCCCATTGCTGATAATAAAACCCGGGAAGGCCGATCAAAAAATAGGCGGGTCGAGCTGCATAAAATCAATATGGATTAATTTTCTCTGATCTAAATGACAAAGGGGGAACACGGACATACTCCGTGTTCCCCCTTTGTTTTTCCGCTCCTGCCTCTCAACATATTATCGGGTGTCTTGATCATGAACAGCAGGGCCTTCCAGCCACGCTTACATTCCGAGGTGTTATCAAGTCAAGAGTGTCTTAATGAAGCGAAGCGCTTACCCTATAGCATACTCAAATTTAATGCAGATGCAGGACCAGCAAATTCATCAAGCCGATGAGAAACCCTAACAACGCACCGAACAGATTGATGTATTTGAACTGTTCCTCCATAATGGAGAGGAGAAGTCTTTCCAGCCGTAACAGATCAAGGGAGTCAACCTTTTCGGTGACCATCTCTTTGATATTGAGGGAATCTACCAACCCCGGCACCTCTTTGAGCAACATGCGGTTAGCGGTCAGGACAATATAGTCGGTTATCCCCTGTCGTACACCTGCGGGCATCAGATTTTGCAGAATTCCCACCGGCTTTGCCGCTAATTGATCCACCATGGCATTCAACATTCTATTCAGCAGGCGACGAACCTGCCGGGTACGCAGCATGGAAATCAACTCAAGGGTAATCGTGTTACGCACATTGAGCCCACTTTCCCCGGGCAACACCATCTCGGCAAGTTCACCCACTGAAATCTGCCCCTGATCAAGCATCTCTTCCAGCTGTTCTCTGATCAGTGTTGACAGGGTCTGCTGTACCCCGCCGGAGCAGAGGATGGCCATGACCTGGGTTGCGGCCTGATGATAGATTGCCTCTAATTTCTCCTGTTCTACCCTGTCAAGCAAATCAGCCAGGGGCGTATCAAGAAACTTAACGGTCTGCTCAACAAGTACCCGGGCCAGGCGCTCCTGTACGGCAGGCGTCTGCAGCCAGCCACTTAAATCTTCCTCTTTTTCCTCCAGGTAGGTCCGTATCTTCCCCTCCAGGCTGTCCATGTCGACAAAACCCCGAGCCATGGCACCCATGGGACCCAGGGTATCAAGAAAATTATCTACGCCGCCCTTGATTGCCAGAATAATCCGGTCCCGAACATCCGGTTCCGCCAGCATCACCGATAACCGGTGCAGGACCTGCGGGGCCTGGCTTTCAATAGTCGAGCAGAGAAGAACCTGCAGCTCGAGGGGCAGGAGATCGGCAATTTTTTTTCCGTCTTCAGCCTGCCCGGCTAAATACTCCCCAATATAATTTGCCAGCCAATCCACGACCTGCGGCCCGGAAAGCAACCGCTCAACAACTCCGTCTATAAACCGGTACAGAGAAATTCGATTCTCTGCTGAAATTAAGGTATTGAGTTCGTGACGACCAAAACTATCCAGCTGTTCCTGAACAGCGTTGCTTACGGTATCGGCAAAGGGTTGTGAGTCTATGTAACTGTGAACCCCTTCGCGCATCTGATATTTAAGGGTCCTGGTGCCGATCTTGACATAGGCCCTGAAACGACGGGGAACAACGGTTATAATCGGTCCGAGATCTCTGGTCAGGATATCCTTTACCCGCGCATCAACCAGCAGGAGGAGATGGTTTTGAAACCGTTCCGCCGACAGAGCCGCTCCGATGTCCGTTGCCGTCATCAGATGCTCTCCAACCATTTCTCCCATATTTTCAGCCAGCTCGTGTCGCTTGGAGGGAATAATTCCCGGAGTCATAGGTACACGAATCCCCAGGACATGCCAGGGTTTCAAAGGCCGAAACAGCATACGGATGGCTACTTTATTTGTCAGGTAACCGATAAAGGCCCCCAGCAGGGGGGGACCGGCATAGCTCAAAAGAAGTGTTGTCTGCATGGTTAACAAAAGATGATCAAATGAGATCCAGAAGCTGCTGCGGTCTGCTGATAAGCCGTGCCGCACCGTTTTGTTCAAGTTCTTCCGCAGTCCTGAACCCCCACAGGGCACCGACGGGGTACATACCGGCACCGATTGCCGTCTTCATGTCTGTTGCCGTATCGCCAAGATATAATATTTCTGCAGGAGGAAACCCCAGTCGGGCTGCAATGTCAACGGCAGCAGCCGGATCAGGTTTTTTCGCTACATTCGGACGGGCTCCGAAAAGCGGATCAAAGGTCCACCCGGGTAACATCTGCCGGACACACATGCAGGTAAACTCGTGCGGTTTGTTGGAGAGCACGGAAAGTTTTAAACCAGCCTGTTCCAATCCATCCAACATGATATCAATACCATCAAACATCCTGCTCTTCACATGCCAGTTATGGTTATAGTCTTCTTTAAATGCATGGGCCAGCATACGGATGGCTTCTTCAGTCCGGTTTGCTTCAGGCAGAATTCGCTCTATCAGGATCTGTAATCCGTCCCCGACAAAGTAACGATAGGCGTCTACCGGGTGTACAGGATAACCACCGGCGGCAAGAACACGATTTGCAGAATCTGCCAGATCATCCAGCGTATCAAGCAACGTTCCATCCAGATCAAAAACAACGGCTTTAAAGGGCATACGATTACCTTACAAAATAGGTGTCTATTCAGTTTCAGGACGGTGGTTTTGCACCTTGTCTGCACCCACCTGAATAGTTACAAAAATAAGACTTAGAAATTCATAAGTTACAAGAAGATAAAGCAGAACCTTGATTCCGTCCACTATAATTGTCCGCTTTCGAGGTGCTGAGGTATTTTAAAAAATGCATTCCCGGCGTTCATACGGAGCAATTATTCGTTTGGCTTGGAAATCATTACTGTTTCGTGTATAAATAAAGGGTTATACTTAGGGTGCAATCAAAAATAGATTGAACCCTTAACAGATGAAAAACCTGTAAAAAGTCAAATCAGTTGTTTTCGTCATCCTATGTTTAAAGGAGAGACCTTTTTCTACCTTATCTGTACAATAAGTCACTAGAGAAAGGAGAAGCCGGGACACGCTATTGCTCGTCATCAGTGAGTTGTTTGTATGCTCTCCGGAATGTTAGCACCCGGCTTCATTGTTTTTTATACCGAACAGTTCATTAGGCATAAAGCCTGCATTCAGGATGATGGTAACTAAATATGAAAAAAAGTAATGAAAACAATTTTGTAGGTGTTGATATCTCCAAAAAAACCTTTGATGTTTATTGTTTGGATGCAAAAGGGCAAGCGATTCAGCGTCAATTACCACAAAGCTCCAAAGGCTATCGTACATTAGCCAGTTTTATCGACCCAGATGCCATTTGCGTCATGGAGGCAACCAGTACCTATCATCTACCTCTAGCCCAATGGCTCTATGATCACGGGATCAGAGTAGTTATTGAAAACCCTTTGAAGGTCAAAAGGTTTTCCCAAATGCATCTTCAGCGTCATAAGACAGACAAGGCCGATGCGAAAATGATCTATGAGTACGGTACCATTATCGTGGCCAAAAATATCGTACTTTGGCGCCCACAGTCAACCAGGATTCAAGAACTTCAGCAATGTGATAGTTTGTCTCAGCGACTCAATAAAGAGCTAACCGCCATCACAAATACTCATGAAGCTCTTGCCCAACTCAGTGTTGTCAATGCTGAGGTGACGCGTATAGTCAGCAGTACCATCAAGCAGCTGAAAGATGCCTTGAAACAGCTTGATAAACAGATGCAGGCCTTGATCAAAAAACATTATCACGAGAATTACAAACTCCTTATGAGCATCCCTGGCATTGGATCAAAAACGTCGGTTATGCTCATTTGTCAAACTGATAATTTTACGAAGTTTGATAATGTTAAAAAATTCCTCAGCTATATCGGTATGAGTCCACGTACCTACGAATCAGGAACCAGTGTTAAAGGCAAAGGGCACATAACAAAAGTTGGTAATGGTCGTTTGCGATCTCTGCTATACATGTGCAGCTGGACGGCAAAAAGAAGCAACCCTCAGTGTGTTGCCGTCTACGAAAAAATGCACACTAAGGGAAAACCTGAAAAGGTTATCAAAATCGCCATTGCACATAAATTGCTAAGACAGGTTTTTGGGGTCATCAAACACCAACAGCCATTCAGTATGCAGTTGGCATAGTCAAAAATTAACAAATCTGTTCTGAGGTATGAAAACAGATTTAATAAATCTTGACTTTAAGCACAGTTCATTCCGGCATGCTGTTGGCCGGAGATAGCGTAGACTTCGATCCAAAAAGACACCATCAACCACAAAATATGGTATGTGCTGGAGTTAAGTGCATACCCCAGTT
>WFRY01000088.1 GCA_015486315.1 Desulfobulbaceae bacterium | reverse complement strand
TTGGTCAAGGCCGCAAGAATTGTTCCCTTACGTTGTATACCATCGCTGTCTTCCAGCATATCAGTAATGTCATCGACCAGCTTCTGATAGACAACCAGCTGCTTACGACTCATATCCGCCCAGACCTTCAGTTCCACCTTATCCGGCAGATCACTGATAATTGTCTTATCCGTTTTGAGACGACGCAGGACAAACGGTGCAATCATACGGCGCAGCCGTCCAAAGCCGTCCGGATGATCAACCATTTTTTTACAAAACGATGTAAACTCAGCACTCGTCCCCAGCAGACCGGGATTGATGAAATCAACAATCGACCACAGATCAGAGAGTCTGTTTTCCACTGGGGTGCCGGTCATGGCAATCCTGTTTTCGCAGGTAAGCTGTTTGACGGATCTTGTCTGTTTTGTGCCCGGATTTTTAATGGCCTGCGCTTCATCTAAAATAACATAACGCCAGTGCGTCTCCTGCAACCAGTCATAACGCTGCACCAGAGCGTACGTGGTAATAACCAGATCCACGCCCTTCAGGCCATCCTTTCCCGGGGCCTTTACCCTGTGTGACTTATGCATGGAAGGATGGGCATAAAACACGTTCATTTTCGGCCAGAAACGATTGATCTCCTGCTGCCAGTTGGCCAGCAACGACGCCGGAATCACCAGCAGCGAAGGGGTGCCAGGGGACAAGATATTGAGAAACCCCAAAACCTGCACGGTCTTGCCCAACCCCATATCATCTGCCAGACAGGCTCCCAGGCCAAGGGAATGGAGACTGCAGAGCCAGCGCAGACCATCCTCCTGGTACGGGCGCAATTTTGCCTTAAATGTCGTATCCGGCTTCACCACCGGCAGTTGGGCAGGATTGGCCAGGGACGAAAACATAGACTGCAGCCACTGCCCCTGCTCTACCTCGATTATGTCGGGATCGTCAGTCTGGATCAGGCCCTTGTCTGACTGCAGCTGCAGACGCATGGCTTCCCCTAGAGACAGGCCACCCTGTTCAGCAAGCTTACGCGCCTTTTCATAGGCAAGCAAGGTCTGCTCCAATTTTTCGCGATCAACAGCCACCCACTTGTTCTTGATAAAAGCCAGACCGTCAACCTGGGACAGCAGACGGGCGGCCTCTTCTGAAGAAATTTCCTCGTCTTCTATCATTAAACGGGGAGAAAAATCCAGCAAAGCCGCCAGCCCGACCATGGCAGGCTGCTGTTGCCCCAGGCTGAGTCTGACCTTGATCCCGGTCTGCCGTGATTTCCACCAGTCCGGGATCCGGCAGAGAATGCCCGCCTCCTCATAGAGCGGTACCTCCTGTAAAAAGATATATGCTTCCCGACTGGACCAGGCCAGGGGAGCAAACAGTTCGTTACTTTCAAGCAGATCGCTTATCAGCTCACTGTCCCGAGCCGCCTGATAGGCGGTACTCAGAAGTTCCAGCAGTTTGTCGTTATCCTCCCGGTATTCCTGCAGGGCATATTTAAGCGGCAGGTGCCTGGATTTGCCGTCACCACCCATGGTGGTCGAGTAGGTGGCCAGAAAGGCAAAGGGATATTCTCCATCCGGGTTTTCAACGAGATGAAAATATATTCGGCCCAGCAGGTGACTGTTGGGGGAATAATGATGGATGAACTCTCCAATGGTTCCGTGAAAGTCCTTGATTACCGCAGAAAACGAGTAGTTCAGGGAAGCCCAGAACGTCCGAATCAGTTCTGCGGTGAGATGCTCGCCGCCGACCATGGGCGGCACCCGTTCAAGCAACCGAGCCAGTTCCTCTTCCGGTGGAGAAACCTGAACCAGGTGACGGAGTTCATTCAGATCCGGTGTCAGGCGGAGGTGGCGGACAAACAGGTTGGAAAAGCGCCGCCAGAAATCAAGTGACGGCGACAGAAAAACAGTGGGATCAGCAAATCCAAGAAACAGCAGCCAGTTACGCGGTTCCCGCTCAAACAGCGTATACATTTCCTGCTGCAGAACCCTGGTTGATTTGCCGGGCCGCTTTTTTGTAGTCTCCCATTCCAGCAGCAAAGAACCATCCGGCAGCAGGACCGCTTCCAGGAGATTATTTATTTTATCCATTATGATAGTATGATGATTTTGTAAAAACCCTTTTTGCTGGCTATACGTCATTCCCGCGAAGGCGGGAATCCAGTTTTTCCAGGTGGTTATGGATCCCCGCCTTCGCGGGGATGACGCCTGTGGAGACTTATTACGATTCCATCATAGTATAGCGTTATAACGTGTAGATATACCTTCTCAATAAAGGGTGGTAAAACGCTTGGATCCCCGATAACTACATTCGGGGATGACGATCGTAATTGCCCTGCAATTCCGTCATTAAAGTATGCTGTTGGCCGGAGATGGCGTAGACTTCGATCCGTAAAGTAAGACACAGCAACTTGTCACTACATATTGAGAAGTTACCTGTAGATTTCATTCCGAGCGCGGATCGGTGTCCGGCGTTTACCTCCGGCTTTCGCCGGAATGACTCCGAGAAAAATTTCCTGAACTCAGCAAGGATAAACAAATGAAGAAAAACTTTGCAATGCATTTTTTTCTTGTATCCGTCGACCGGGAAGGCATATACTGTTCTTAAATTTAGAACAACATATTAAATGACTTCCATTTTTTCAGGTCTTATAACATCCAAAATGCGAATACGCATTCTGATGCGCATCTTCCTCAACCCGGAAAGAAACGTCTACCTGCGTGAACTGGCCGATGAGTTTCAGGCCTCGCCCAGCCACATTAAAAATGAGCTTGACCAGCTCAAGTCGGCTGACCTGCTGACATCCAGAAAAAACGGCCGCCAGGTCTTGTTTTCCGCCAACACCCATCATCCTGTATTTAACGAACTGCATTCGATGGTCAAGAAGGCCCTTGGCATGGACCAAATTCTGGAGTCCATGATTGAACGACTGGGCAACCTGGAACAGGCAATCCTGATAGATGATTATGCAGAGGGAAAGGATACTGGTATAATAGACTTGGTTCTGGTCGGAGATATTGATCAAGCCAACTTGCAGGATCTGACCCAAAAAACAGAAAAATACATTGAACGAAAAATCAGACCCCTGGCATTAACAGCTCAGGAATATAACCAGTTGTCATCAAACCTGAACAACCGACCCCATTTTATACTCTGGCAGCAGGACGGTTGCACAGGGCAGGCAGCCGCGCCGAACAACAAAAAACGGGTACTTTATAATGACGTTTGACGACCAGGACATCCGCTGGAAACAACGATTCAGCAATTATCTAAAGGCTCTGGCTCAACTACAGAAATTTATCGACAAAGGAAATCTTTCTGAACTTGAGAAACAAGGACTGATTAAAGCCTTTGAATATACGTATGAACTTGCCTGGAACACCCTGAAGGACTTTCTGACCTATAGGGGACAGACAGACATATATGGCTCAAGGGATGCAATCAGAAAGGCTTTCACCGCCGGTCTGATCACAGACGGCGCAGGCTGGATGGACATGCTCCAGAGCAGAAACAAAACATCGCACACCTATAATGAAGAAACCGCTGACGAAATATCAACCGCCATTTTGACAAGATATCATCACTTATTCAAAGAATTGGAAAAAAAGCTGGCCGGATTACTCAATGAACACAATCCCCCTGCCTAACGGTTCTCAGCAATATGTTATACGGACTACAGCAGGAGACTATAGAGGCCATTAACCAAATTTTCTCCCACTATGGCAATATTGAAGAGGCAATCCTGTACGGCTCCCGGGCAAAAGGTAATTTTAAGCCCGGCTCAGACATTGATCTGACATTAAAGGGCGAAGGACTCAACCTGGAGCAACTCAATAGAATAAATAATGAACTGGATGAGCTGATGTTACCCTACACCTTTGATATTTCGATATTCCGGCAAATTTCAAATCCTGATTTGCGGAATCATATTAAACGGGTAGGTAAAATATTTTACACACGTATGTAATAAATTAATGGGTGATGTACTTATCACTGGAATTCAAGCCCCGGAATTCCCACCTAATAATACATACCTCATTCTCTCCACATTGACAGCTTGTTATGGCTGAAGTATTATGTATGCATAATACTAAAAAAGTCACAATAACACATTAGAGGAATTCGGATGGAACGTACAACCATTATGCTGCCGCATGACCTCAAGTTACAGATCGCTCAACATGCGCAGAAGAAAGGAATATCCATGGGGAAACTGATTCGAGATGCAATTACCTCCACACTGTCCCAGACCAGGGGCAATGGAAATAACGATGACCCTCTCTTTACCGATAATGAAATTTTTCAGGGACCTACGCCTGCAGATATTACTGCCAACCATGATGAATACCTTTACGGGAAGTAATTGTGATTTTTCTTGATACAGGTGCATTCATTGCCCGTTTCATTCAAAATGATCAATACCACCAGCAAGCGATCAGATCCTGGGAATTGTTAGGGCAGCAAGATACCAAATGTACAACCAGTAATTTCGTACTGGATGAAACATTTACTCTCCTTGGCAGACGCGCCGGGAATCAATTTGCCCACGACAGGGCACTCAATATATATGCATCTCAGTCTTTAACTATTGTACGCCCCGACCTGGATGATGAAATGAATGCCTTGAGTTACTTTAAAAAATATGGTGATCAGGCCATCAGTTTCACAGATTGCATTTCTTTTGCCCTGATGGATCGAACGAGAATCAAACGTGT
>WFRY01000087.1 GCA_015486315.1 Desulfobulbaceae bacterium | reverse complement strand
TGCAGACCGGCCCGGAGCAGGGAGCAGAAACGGGCTATGACATCTTCCCTGTTGGCCCCCTGGCTGCGTCGACGGTCTGCATCCAGCCGCAGTATGCCCTGTTTGTTGATCCGGCCGGCCAACCGCTGCCTAATCCGCTGCTTCTGTTCATCCGTCAGACTTGCTGATGCGCCAAGATCAAAGCTGAGCGTGACCCTGGAATTTACCTTGTTGACATGCTGGCCGCCCTTGCCGCTGCTGCGGGAAAAGGTAAAAGAAAGCTCAGATGCCGGAATAACAACTGAGGGAAGTATATGGTATTGGTCCTGAGTGGTCATTTCTTCTCCTGTTCATCAAGGTTCCCTGTGAGTACTTACAGTCCTTTGGTTTTCCAACATTAAGATGCATAGAGGTGAATAGTTATGATTCCCGGCAAAACTGTCGGTATTACCTGCTGCCTGAAAGCCGGTGCGGGGTATCTGCTGTCCTTTCTCAGAAACAGATAGCAGCAATTCTTCTTGAAGGTTGGTTCTATTTCTGTAATAATACATAATTTGTCCTACACAAATCCAATAACGGGTACCTGATGTCAAAAAATTTTTCCCTTGCTTTTTGCCGGTCCAATCATCCCCCGACACTATATGAATTTTTTATTGAAGAGCGCCCTTCTATTTATTCTTCTGCCACCCATCACCGGCTGTGATACACTGGATAATCTCACAAAAGGATCAAGCAGCGGCGGCTCCGAGAGTATAACAACCCCTGAAACCGCAACGGCAACTGCAGAGGTGCCGTCTGCAGCGGAAGATACTGCTGTTCCCCAGAAGGAGGCAGTCCAGGCAGATACAAATCCGGCTACAGCTGTATCCTTATCTGCTTTTTCAGACTTCAGCTGTAGCGGCAACTGGACCAATCGTGACGGTGCGCTCGGCCTTGAGGCCGGTTCCGGCAACGGCAGCTGTGAACATATTTTTTCCGGTGCTACGGCCAGCTATCGCATTACCATCACCATACAGACCGAATTTGACGGCAGACCGTATTACAGCCTCTCCATCAATGGTCGTGAAATCTCCTCCGGCCAGTACCCTCTCTCCAATTCCATGGCCTGTGACTGCCCCAAGGATAACTGGTGGAATGTGTGCCCGGATAAAAAGGTTGAAATCGATACCGGGGTTCACACTGTCGTTAAAGGAGACATTATCAAATTTTACGGCGAGGAAGAATGGCAATGCGACGGTCACGGTGCGTACGCAAAATGGCACAGCATCAGCCTTGTCCCGTCCGACTGAGCCGCTCAATAAATATTTCCGTGAAAAAAATAACAACAAAGTTCTGTTGCGGTTTATTGTCCCTGCTCTCCATCTGCAGCATCCTGCTGCATCCCCTGCCTGCTTTTTCCTCCGCATATACCTCTGTGCAGAGCAAGATGTACCTGGAAAAAACTTTTGTAACGGAAACATACGTCTTCAGCCCGTTTGAGCCAATCTATATTGTTGTCGATTTCCGGCAGCTGGCACCTGGAAACTACAACCTGATGACCGACTGGAAGACGCCCTGGGGAGCCCTGGAACACCAGAGTATGCATACCTTTGAAATCCGAAAAACAGCTCCATCCTATAAGGTATTTTCCTGGCTGCAACTCTGGAAAAACGGTCCCTTCAAACGGGCGGTTACCGGCGAGGAATTTAAAAAAGAGTTTTACGGCCTTTGGGAAGTCATCGTCTATCTTAACGGTAACGAGGTGACGAAACACCAGTTTGAAGTTCGCTGACCACAACTACATAATGTATAGAGGTTCCCTTTCCCTCTGAGGTTCATAATGATTGACATATACCTGACCATAGCCATTCTGGCCCTGACGTTCGGCCTGCTTATTTTTTCCAAGCTGCCGCCGGTTGCAATTTTTGTAGGTGCCCTGACCCTGACCATAACCTTCAAACTGGCACCGCTGGCCGATTCGTTAAAGGGGTTTAACAATCCCGGTGTAATGACTGTCGGGGCCCTGTTTATGATTGCTGCCGGTATGTACTCCACCGGGGCCATCTCCATCTTAAGCGAAAAGCTCATCGGCCGACCAAAGTCCGTGCTCCAGGCCCAGCTGAAAATTCTACCCAACATTGCCTTTGGTTCTGCGTTTTTAAACAACACCCCGCTGGTGGCAATGATGATTCCCGTCATCCGGGATCTCTCCCGCAGCTGCGGACTGGATGCAAAAAAACTGTACCTCCCGCTGAGTTATGCCTCCATTCTCGGCGGAACCTGCACCCTGATCGGGACGGCAACCAATCTGGTTATCTCCGGGATGATTACCGATACCCTTAAACAGGGCGGCGAAAACCTGCCCTACATGGAACCGGTCAGCCTGTTCGGTCTCTCCTGGGTGGGTGTGCCGATCACCATTGCCGGACTCGCCTTCCTGATGATCTTCGGCAAATGGCTGCTGCCCAAAAGCGTTAAGATGAAAGATACACTGGGCAAAAAGGAACGTCGATATTTCAGAGTGGAACTAAAGGTCGACCCGGAAGGCCCCCTGGTTGGCAAAACCATTGAACAGGCAGGACTGGCCTCTCCGGAGGGATTTTATATCCTCACCATTATGCGCAGAGAAAATAATATCGAATTCGGGGCCGGAACAATACTCCAGCCCAATGACTTCCTTGCATTTGCTGCTGACATCGACGGGGCCAAGACCCTGTGGGCCACCAACGGCCTGCAGCCTGTCTACTCGACAAAAAAAATCAAACACAGTCGCTATCGCCATCACCTCGTGGAAGTGGCCCTTTCCAGTACAAGCTCCTTTCTGGGCCAGCGCATCGGTGACCTGGCCGAACAGGATGATCGGGAGTATGAGGTCTGGCTGGTGGGAATGGCCCATGAGGGAGCTGCCATGGATTATCCCCTGCGGGATGCAATCCTGCAGGTAGGAGATGTGGCACTGCTTGAGGTCAGAGATCCTTTTTTCTATCGTAACCGCAACGAAGTCGACTTCTCCATGACCAAAAAGCTGCGGGGTGCCCGGATCCAGCGGACCGACAAGGCTGTACTGGCTTGCCTGATTACCCTGGCCATGATCACAACCGTTACCATGGGCTGGTTGACCATGCTCAATGCGGCGCTGCTCGCTGCAGGCGCCATGCTGCTCACCGGCTGCATGGATCTGTCCAGTGCAGGCAAGAGCGTGGATTTCGCCACCCTGGTCGTCATTGCCTCGGCCATGGGCCTTGAGGCTGCGGTGACGTCCAGCGGTCTGTCTACCTCCATCGGCAACATGCTCGGGGCTCTGGGCGGAGATAACGTCTACATGGCCCTGAGCGTGGTCTTTGTCGGCTGTATCCTCATGGATGCCCTGGTCACCAACGTGGCATCCGCCGTGTTCATGTTCCCCATAGCCATGACCATTGCCCAGGGGCTGGGGGTAAGTTTCATGCCCTTTGCCATCACCGTGATGGTGGGGGCCTCCTGTTCCTTCATCTCGCCTGTCAGTTACCAGACCAATCTGATGGTGTACGGGCCGGGTGAATACAGCTTTGGCGACTTCGTGAAGATCGGAGTTCCGCTATCGATTGTGGTTGGGGTCATTACGGTGCTGCTTACGCCGATGTTTTTTCCATTTCATCCCTGATGGGATCGCAGAAAGTCCGATCTACTGCGTTGTAGCGGGCCAGCTGATGCTCGACGTACCGTGTGTGCACCTCGGCCCGGCAAAAACCACTACGCCTCGGAGTCTGCGTTTATCCGTATATCGAATACATAGCCATACTATGCGCCTGTTTGCGTAACGAAGAGTATGGGCAAAATCCAGCACAATAGTGTAAAATTATTTTTGATTATACCCTTATGATGAACTGTTTACGAGTTCATCCTCCTTAAGTTCAGCTGAAAACACCGGGTGTTCCAGAATATCTTTACGCACGTAGTCCGCATAGGCAGGCCCCACGTTGGCAAAAATATTATACACCGAGTGAACCCCCATCTCCTTTAACTCTTCAACCTGATCATTGAACCGGGCCGTAGCGGCTATGAATCCGGTGTACCCGGCCTCCTGCAGCTGTTCAACCGCTGTTACATTTGCCTCGTGCCTGGGCATGCATAAGGATATCAGTCTGACCTGGTCCGGATCGATTCGCTCCCAGAAATCAAGGTCCGTGACATCTCCGAAGATAACGTCTCGTCCTGCCTGCTGGTGTTCTTCAACAGTTTCCCTGTTATTATCAAGCCCTATGACCTTTTGACCATAGGTGTTGCGGGCACAGTCATAGGCCCCGGTACCGACCCTTCCCATGCCGAAAATAAGCAGATCGGCATCCAGTTCCACGGGCTGGTCTGCGGGATGAAGAACCGGTTTTTCGCAGCGTTTGAACAGATCCCTGAAACGGGCATAGATATCATAGACCGAGCTGTTCAAGGGGGCTCCGATAATAAAGGAAATTGTCAGGGCCATGGCGATCAGTACGAGCCAGGAACTGTCCAGCCAGCCGCTCTTTACTCCCACGGCAACCACAATCAGGCCGAATTCACTGTAGTTGGCAAGGGGTACAGCGGTAAACAGGGCAGTCCTGGAACGAAAGTTAAACCGGCTCAGCATGGAATAAAACAGGCCGCCTTTAAAGACAATAAACAGACCCAGCAGCAGGCTGACCAGCAGGATCTTTACATCCGGCAGACCGGACAGGCCGATACTTAGGAAAAAGGCGACCAGGAAAAGATTTTTTAAGCCCAGCAGGGTGTACCCCAGTTCCTTGGCCTTGGGATGGGAACCGATCATGATTCCCATTACGAGAGCACCCAGGTCCGGTTTCAGGCCGACAAATTCAAAACTTGCAGCTCCGGCCACCATGGTCAGAAACAGACCGCATAATGCCAGCAGTTCGCCATGATGGCTGTACTCAAGGAGTTTAAAGAACAGCGGACGCAGCAGATAGAGAAGCGGCAGGGCCAGGGCCCAGACCGAGGGAATCTTGCCTGCAGACACCGTGAGAAAGACGACGGCGATGATATCCTGCATGACCAGGATTCCCATTGCAGTGGCTCCATGCAGGGCGTTCAGCTCACCGCGCTCCTCAAGGATCTTAATGGCAAAAACAGTACTTGAAAAGGAGAGGGCAAAGCCGATAAGGATGGCAGTTGCAACCGGTACCCTCCCCAGCAGAGGGGTAAAGGTGAGGAGGAAAACCAGCCCGCCCAGCACCACTGTGGAGATCAGCATATGCAGACTGGTGCCAAGCCAGATCTCTTTTCTCAGCAGGCTCTTAACATCAAGTTTGAGCCCAATGGTAAACAGCAGCAGGGTGACCCCGAGGTCAGCCAGTTCCTGCAGCGCTTCTCCTGCCTGGCGAATCCCCAGGGCATTGAGCAGAAAACCGGCGGCAAGAAAACCAAGCAGAGGAGGCAGCCTGAGCAGGCGGGCAAGAAAACCGCAGAAAAAAGCAAAGGAGATCCAGGCAGCGTCGACAAGCCAAATCGGTGTTGTTTCCATGGAAAAAAGGGAGCGGGGATTGAGCGATAAGCTGAGACCAACAGCCACCGCAGAGGCACAGAAACGCTGGGATACCTGTTGCTACTCTCTCGGTCTTCCCTGCGCCTCTATGATAAAAACGGATATACAGGTGATGATTACTTGCTCAAGTCAGGACATATATACCTAATTATATTTTACAGCTAACTATTCAGGAGCACCTCCTGAACAATTACTTTTACAGGCACTTAGAGAATCTGTTCCAGAAATTTAATTGTTCGCTTATGAGTTGGATTTTCAAAAAAATGATCAGGTGTGCCCACCTCGACGATGGCACCTGCGTCCATGAATACAACCTGATCGGCAACTTCCCGGGCAAACCCCATCTCGTGGGTCACCACCACCATGGTCATGCCCTCACGGGCCAGAGCTACCATAACCTCAAGCACCTCGCCGATCATCTCCGGATCCAGGGCCGATGTAGGCTCGTCAAAGAGCATGATCTTCGGTTCCATGGCAAGGGCCCGGGCAATGGCCACCCGCTGCTGCTGCCCGCCGGACAGCATGACAGGATAACTGTCTGCCTTGTCACGGATTCCCACCTTGTCCAACAGGGCAAGACCGAGCTCCTTCGCCCGGCTCTCGTCCATCTTTTTCAACTTGATCGGGGCCAGGGTCAGGTTTTCCAGCACGGTTTTATGCTTATAGAGATTAAAGCTCTGGAACACCATGCCCATCTCCATCCGGATCCGGTTGATGTCTTCCGCCGGATCAGCAACATCACGCCCGTCAACAATAATAGAACCGGAATCAATGGTCTCCAGCTGGTTAATTGAGCGCAGCAGGGTTGACTTACCGGAACCGGACGGACCCAGCACCACCACTTTTTCACCCGATGTCACATCAAGACTTACATTGTCCAGAGCCTTGAACGTCCCGAAATACTTGTTGACGCCCTGGATGTGTATAATGGGATCAGCGTTTTTCATAATGGCTGAGGCGGTGCTCCATGTTGGATATGATCTTGGAAAGTATGAGAGTGATAAGCAGATACACCAGAGCGATCATGGTGTAGGTTTCAAAATAGTTAAAACTCTCGGAAGCATACTCACGTCCCCGGCGCAGAATATCTGAAACCGCCAGAATGGATACCAGCGAGGTATCCTTTAACAGGGCAATGAACTCGTTGCCCACCGGCGGCAGGATGGTCCGCCACGCCTGGGGCAGGATAACATAGCGCATGGTCTGCGCCTGATTGAAGCCCTGGGACAGGGCGGCCTCGCTCTGCCCGAAATCAATGGACTTGATACCGGCCCGAAACACCTCCCCCATGTACGCACCGTAACAAAACGACATGGCAATAACAGCGGCCATGATATCCGGCACCCGGACAAAACGGCCCAGGGCAAAGTAGATGTAAAACAGCTGCACCAGCAGGGGAACGCCCCGGACAACCTCAACATAGAGGGAAGCGGCAAGGTTGATAAAACGATTCTTTGAAAGGCGGCCCAGGCCGGTTAACAGGCCGATGACCAGGGCAAGAGAGATCGAGAGAATGGTAACCTCAAAGGTTACCAGAATACCGTCCGGTATAAAGGTCAGGACCCGGCCATAGGTATCAGGATCTTTAATGGGCAGGGCAATAAGCAGGCCGACGGTCCCGATCAGGGCTATCCACCACGCCGATACCAACCCCTTGTCTTCCGGATCGGGAAGAGCGGCACCATCCCCGACGTCTATTTTGTTTACATCACATTCTGCCATGAGTTCCCACCGCTGCTGAATAAAGACGGCCAAACACCTTTTCGGATTCGACCGCAGAATACATCAAGCCGGAATTACTGACCGATCCATTTCTTTTTCAATTCAATATCAATACCCTTGGCCTTGACAGCCTCAATTCCCTTGTTGATCAGAGCAAGAACTTCCTTGTTGCCTTTTTTAACCGGGAATCCGTAATACTCAGGTTTGTCGGTCTTGACGACTGTAGCAATCTTCAAGGTATCCTTATACTTGATCAGGGCATAGTTGGCGGCAACCGGATCGTCACAGACAACAGCGGCAATACGGCCCACGTTGAGGTCTTCCATGGCAAGGCCGATCTCGTCATAGGACTTGGGCTCCAGCCCCTCTGCTGCCTTGATGGCAAAATAACCGGTCGTACCGATCTGGCCGCCTACCTTTTTACCTTTCAGGTCGGCAAGACTTTTTACCGGGGAATCTTTCTGAACAATCAACGCCTGCTGGACAACAAAATACGGCTCACTGAAATCCATCTTTTTCTGCCGTTCTTCGGTTATGGAGACAGAGGAGCTGATGGAGTCGTACCTCCCGGATGCCAGCCCTGCAAAGATGCCGTCCCAGGCCGTATTTTTAAAGACCGGCTTAAAACCCGCCTCCTTACCGGCAGCAGTAAGAAAATCTATTGAATACCCGACAATATTCTTGTTGGCATCAACAAATTCCATGGGAGGCCAGGTTGCATCGCATGCAAAAATTATGGTTTTTTCGGCCCATGCGGAACCGCACATGACCGCAAGGGTAACAATGGTTAATATAGCTTTCCTGAACATAGTCATCTCCTGTATTGTGATTGAAATCCATTACCGATGGTAACTGTTCAGCTGCCGCCCATCCAGGGACGATCAGGTCGCCTCACAGAGACGGCCTATGGTTTCGTTGACCTGCTTCCCCCCCAATCGGGGACAGATCAAGTAACCAGCATGGCTGGACCAAAATTCCGGACACAGCCACAACGAACGATGAAAGAAGCCACAAACATCATAGCCAGAGAAGGCACTTTCATATAAACAGTTACAACCGATCAATATCCTTCATCTAACACTCTCTCAGGGTACTGGCAACAAAAAGTATCAATCTCCGGGAGCATATCCCGGCTGGCAGGGCCGGTCCGAATACAGATTTCAGACCGTAAACAGAGAAAAGCAGAACGCCCCGATGGTCTGTATTTTCCGTCCTCAGGCCGATCTGTAAGAGTGTCCATACACTGGAAATCATGTTTTTTCTTGACGTTGCAGACCCTAAGCAGGTACATATTAGGCATGATGAGTTCGTAATAACTATAGGTTACCACGTCTTCGTGATGACCGCCTGCGCCGACATAACGAAACAGAGAACGAGTTGCGAGTACATCAAACATTTCCAGACTCTCTTTCCTTTTGAACATAATACTATAAGGAGTTGCCATGAACACTTTCCTGCCCCGTATGCTGCTCATAGCCTGTATGACGGCTTCCCTTTCCATTATCAGCGGCTGCAGCAAAAAAAGCGTTGAACCCTACACGCCGCAGGCCGGTGATAATAAACCGGAAGGAAAAGAAATTGCCGACCGGAACATGCGAACTCCCGGCACCATAACAGAAGAAAACATGGGGCCATCCGAGGAAACACTTGATGCCGGCAGTGGCCGGGGAGAAGGTCTGGCCGGTTTCTCCGGAGACCAGAACTCTGATGAATACAAGCGGAAATATGGCCGTTCCTCTCCCCAGATGCAACCGATTTACTTTAACTTTGACCAGGCCACCATCCGTGACGATCAAATTCCGCGTATTGAGCAGAATGCACAGTACCTGAAAGATAACCCGGCCGGTAATGTTGTCATTGAAGGAAACTGTGATGAACAGGGGACCAACGAATACAACCTCGCTCTTGGTGAACGCAGGGCAATGAATGCCAAGCGGTACATCATGGAACTGGGTATTGAAGACTTCCGCATTCGAACAATTTCGTACGGTGAAGAACGGCCCCTGTTTGACGGCATGGATGAGTTTGACTACTCGCAAAACCGACGGGATGATTTTGTGCTTGAGTAACTGCGTAAGCGCTTCATTAACCACACTCTTGACATGATAACACCTCGGAATGTAAGCGTTTCAGGAACACCCTGCTGTGCGTGATCAAGGCTCCCGATAATACCCCTGTATATCTGGGGACTTGAGCGCGTGCAGCAGGGGGTTCATGGAGCGCTTACGTAACTGCCGAGTCTTTCCTTAACATCCAGGCCGGACAGCTGTCGCTGTCCGGCTTTTTTTATCTCCTGCAGCCACCTTTTATCCCGTAATCCATATTGATGATCATTTTTAGATAGCAAAGAATCGCTTTTAGCTTGACACGGGAATGGTTATTAACTACTGTTAGAGAAAAATAACAACAGACCACAGGTGTGCATAATGGAAAATACACTGAGAATGACCCATCAACGTGAAGTGATCCTTGACGAACTGGGTAAATGTAAAAATCATCCGACTGCCGACGGCCTCTATGAACGAGTTAAAAAGAGGCTGCCGCGTATCAGTCTTGCTACCGTTTATCGAAACCTGGAAATCCTGTCTGAAGCCGGGATGATCAAAAAACTCGAAATCAGCGGCCGTCAGAAACGTTTTGACTGGGACCTTGAACAACATGATCATATCTTCTGTGTTCAATGCCGCCGGGTAGATAATATCGAATTAGAACGGGATGAAAAGCTTTCCCTTCCGCCCGGACATGATCAGGGATACCAGATCGCCGGCTGTCGGGTTGAATTCTTCGGTGTCTGCCCGCAATGTCAGAAAAAAAACGCACGAAAACTCAATAAGAAAAAAGGAGCAAACCAGATGGGATGTAAGACCAAATCCTGCAAAAGTGAAGCTTTGAGTGAGCGCCAGCGCCAGGTACTTGAAGCCCTTGCAAAATGTAAAGAGGCCTGCGGCAGCAAAGATATTGCCGAAGCCACCTCGCTTGAGCCCAAGCAGATCAGCTGCCAGATTACAGCCTTGAAAAAGAAAGGCCTTGTTGCCAGTCCGGCACGCTGCAAATATG
>WFRY01000086.1 GCA_015486315.1 Desulfobulbaceae bacterium | reverse complement strand
TGGAGATCAGGATACCCAGAAGTAATAAAACCAAGGCGAAGAAGATTGAGATCAAATAACAGGCAGAGCACAATCGTCCCCCGGCAGCCGTAGCTGCCGGGGGGGATTTTTTTATTCCTTTTTTTCCGCGCTTTTTTCTGCAGTGACTCCGGCCAGTTCCGGTGCCTCATCCACCGGCATCCCATACCCTAATCGTACCTTGCGGTCGATTTCAATCAGCATTTCAGGATGTTCTTTGAGAAAAATTTTAGCGTTTTCCCGACCCTGGCCGATACGTTCATCCTGGTATGAATACCAGGCCCCGCTTTTATCTATAATCTCCTGTTCAACGCCAAGGTCCAGCAGGTCACCGATTTTGGAGATACCCTCACCGTAGATTATATCAAATTCAGCAATTTTAAAAGGCGGTGCGACCTTGTTTTTTACCACCTTGACCTTGGTCCGATTGCCGATGACCTCCTGACCGTCCTTAATCTGGGTCATGCGACGGATATCCAGCCGAATGGAACTGTAGAACTTGAGTGCATTACCGCCGGTGGTGGTTTCCGGATTGCCGAACATAACGCCGATCTTCATCCTGATCTGGTTGATAAAGATCAGCACCGTATTGGTACGCTGCAGGACGCCGGTAAATTTTCGCATGGCATGGGACATGAGCCGGGCCTGCAGGCCGACATGATGGTCCCCCACGTTTCCGTCGATCTCGGCCCGCGGTACCAGGGCCGCCACCGAGTCGATGACGATAACGTCAAGACCGCCGCTGCGCATCAGAATTTCCGTAATTTCCAGGGCCTGTTCACCAAAGTCGGGCTGGGATACCAGCAGGTTTTCCACGTCTACCCCCAACTGTTCCGCATAGGCGGTATCCAGTGCATGCTCGGCATCGATAAAGGCCGCATTGCCGCCCAACCGCTGGGCTTCTGCAATGACATGCAGGGCCAGGGTGGTTTTACCGGATGATTCCGGACCGTAGATCTCAGTAACCCGGCCCCTGGGCAGTCCGCCAACGCCCAGGACAATATCAATACCCAGGGTACCGGTGGAGATAACCGGGATATTCTGCCGCTCATGGGTACCCAGACGCATGATGGAGCCTTTACCAAACTGGCGATGGATCTGAGTTATGGCGTTGTCAACGCTCTTGAGACGCCCCTCTGCCTGTTTTTCCGGTGAAACGGCCATTATTTGTTCTCCTCTTGTATCGTCAGGTAAAGCAGAGATCCCTGCGGATTCTGCGTGTTTCATGTCTCTGTTGCAACAGCTATATCATATCCGCTCACTCATGGAGTGATAGAGGCTTAAAAAAAGTACTCTGCTAACATCTGTTTCATGGTAAGCGCTTCATTAACCACACTCTTGACATGATAACACCTCTGAATGTAAGCGTTTCAGGAGCGTCGTCTTTTACAGGGCAAGCAGGGCCCTGCGCACCGTATCAAGGGCTGTCTGTGCGGTTAATGCCTGGATTTCTTTCCGGTTTCCTTTAAAGTGGTACAGGGTATCCTGCACCTTATTATTAAAGAAAAAGCCGATATAGACCGTACCCACCGGTTTTTTTTCAGTTCCCCCATCCGGACCGGCGATACCGGTGACGGAGATGGAAATTCTGCTGCCGATTCGGTCGGCAAGCCGGGCTGCCATGGCTCGGGCCACAGGTCCGCTGACTGCTCCGTGCCCGGCAAGCAGATCATGGTCGATGTTAAGCAGCACTTCTTTGAGATGGTTGGAGTAGGCGATTACCCCACCGGCAAACCAGTTGGAACTGCCCGGTACCCCGGTGATCATGGATCCGATAAGGCCGCCGGTACACGATTCGGCAACTGAAAGCTGCAGGTTGTTTTTCTGGAGCAGCTTTCCCACTACCAGGGCAAGGGTATCCTGGCCGGTACCATAGATGTGCGCACCCAGGGCCTGTCGGATATGGTGGTCCGCCTCGCGAAACAGTGGATCGGGGTTGATCTCGCTATTGCCTGCAACGGTCAGGCTGACATGGACTTCGCTGTTGACCGGATAGTATCCGATAGTGACATGGTCCTGCTGTTCAAGCCCGCTCAGTCGTCGGTTGATCTCATATTCGGGCAGGCCGATAGTGCGGTATACCCGCAGCCTGAAATGGTTGTTGTTGCTGTCCTGCCAGTTGAGCAGTCTGGGCAGGACATAATCAATAAGGAGTATTCTGGCCTGGGCCGGAACACCGGGCAGGAAAAAAACAGGGGTGGATTCGTGCACCAGCATATAGCCGGCCATTCGTTCGCCGGCGTTGAGCACTTCCGCACCTTCCGGCAGCCAGGCCAGTTTTTCCAGGGCGCTTTGTTTTTTACCGGTGCCCTGCAGCTGAGAGCGGATTTTTTCCAGGATCTCCTCGTTCAAGGTGGGGGGGCGGTCCAGGGCCTCGGCAACGGCCTCGTTGGTCAGATCATCGCTGGTACTTCCCAGGCCGCCGGTAACAATGACAAAATCCACTCGACTGATGGCCCGTTTCAGTGCTTCACCGATCAGGTCGGGCGTATCACCGATTGTGTGCATGGCATAGATTTCATGGCCTGCCGCAAAGAGTTCTCTGGCGGCAAATGCACTGGTGGTGTTGGCTATTCGGCCCGAGGTCAGTTCATCACCTATGGCTATTATTTCACCGATCATCGCAAGGGGTCCGGAGGGAGGTTGTTCTGTTCAACATGGGAATATAGAATATAAGTGCCGGTAACAGATTATTTTGAGTCTACCTTTTTCCGGGGTGAATCTCAAGGAGTAGAGTTGATGCTCGCAGATATTATTGCCATGCTCTCTATCCTCTCCCGGTTCGGCAGATCCGGTATGCAGGGCAAAAACGTTCGGGGAGTCCATGGTCTGCAACCTTGAAACCAATGCATCAGAACCCTTGCTGCGTACCGGACACCTGCAGCGGTTTTTCAAGCAGGTTTGCCTGAGGTATCCCCTCTTGAATTTCTGAAATGCAGACCCGGACAAGAGTCCTGATACAGCTGTCCGGGCCTTTGAACCGGACAGGGATATAGTTTTCGGAAAAGCCCTGCAGCAGCCCGTTTTTCTTATTTTTCCGCTCCACCAGGATGTTATGTTCCGTGTTGATGTGGCGGCGATAAAAATCCTGTCTTTTCTCTTGATCAAGCCTGCGCAGCCGGGCAACCCGTTCATCCTTTATCGGCCCGGGGACCTGTTGTTTAAAGGTGGCAGCCGGTGTTCCCGGTCGCTTTGAGTAGGGAAACACATGCAGGTAAGTGATAGGCAGCCCACGGAGCAGCTGCAGGGTATTTTCAGCAGCCTGTTCATCCTCGCCCGGAAAGCCGCCCAGGATATCGCAGCCAATGGCACAGTGGGGCAGGGCAGTGTTGACTTTCTGGATGGCCCTGACAAAGGTTTCAGTGGTGTACCGCCGGTTCATGCGGGCCAGCACTGCATCGTCACCACTCTGCAGCGGAATGTGCAGGTGGGGCATGAAGTTTTTATGCCTGGTCATCAGTTCCAGCAGCTGGTCGTTGACCTCGGTGGGCTCAATTGAGCTGAGTCGAAAACGCATGGCCGGAAACTCACGGCAGAGTTGGTCCAGCAGGGAGTAGATATCTTTCCCCTCTTCCAGGTCCAGGCCGTATTTTCCTACATTAATACCAGTGACAACCAGTTCCAGGTAGCCCTCGTCGACAAAGACACGAACCTGGTCGATAACGTCGGTAGAGGGAAGACTGCGGCTGCGTCCCCGCGTATAGGGAACAATACAGTAGGTACAGAAGTTATTGCAGCCGTCCTGGATGCGCAGGTAGGCCCTGGTTCTGCCGCTGAACCTGCGCACCGGCAGGGGGCAGATATCTTTTTTAATGCTGATCTTGCCGGTGAGCATGACCATGTCCGGCTGGGTGTCGGCCAGGGCGGTTTCCACCAGCAGGTGCTTATTACCGTTACCGACAATGGCAAGCGGATTCTCCGAAACAATATCAAGTAGTTCTTCAGCTGCCATCTGCGCATAGCAGCCGGTAACCACCAGTCGGGCATCCGGATTGCTGCGCATGATTTTTCGGATAAGCTGACGCGATTGCCGGCCTGCCCGGGCAGTAACTGTACAGGTGTTAATCACAAAGATGTCTGCAGCCTCTGCCGAAGAAACAATTTCGCACCCCTGTTCCCGGAAGCCGGTGATAAAGGAGGCGGACTCGAACTGATTGACCTTGCAGCCCAGGGTGGCAACAGCTATTTTTTTCATTGTTTCTATGGTTTTCCCACATTAAAATGTATAGGGATGAGTCGTTACGTTTTTTTATTCAACAGAGTTTGGATCATCTATAATTCCGGAGCCGATGACAAGGTCGTTCTGGTAAAAGACGGCAAACTGGCCCGGGGTGATGGCTCGCTGCGGCTTGCTGAAGCGTATCAGCAGGCTGGTGTCGTCCTGCTGCAGGACCTGTCCTTCGGCAGCCCGGTGCCTTGAGCGGAGTTGAATGGAACCGGTCCATTTCTCCGGTGGCTTGACTGCCCACTGAACAGCACGAATCGGCAGGTCACGCAGGAACAGATCTTCATTCTTGCCGATGATCACCCTGTTTTTTTCTCCATCCAGACCGGTCACGTACCAGGGAGTTGCGTCGGGCAGGCCAAGTCCGCGCCGCTGGCCCACTGTATATTTCCATATTCCCTGGTGGCTGCCAAGTACCTCGCCGCTTTTATTTATGATCTCACCGGGACAGCTCTGCACATCCTGATCTTCAAGAAAGGCGGCCAGCTTTTTGTCAGCCAGAAAACAGACGTCCTGACTTTCACTGCCGTTAAAATGGCTGAAGCCCATGCTCCGTGCCCGCTCAAATACAGCGGCTTTTTCCCACTCACCCAGCGGCAGGATGAGCCGGTCAAGCTGTTCAGCCGACAGTCGACAGAGGAAATAGGACTGGTCTTTTAGCGGATCAATTGCCCGCTTCAACCTGGATCGTCCATCCTGATCGACTACCTGGGCATAATGGCCGGTGGCCATCCTGTCCATCCCCCGGGCAGCCATCTCATCCATCAGCAGGCCGCATTTGATTATTGTGTTACAGACAATGCAGGGGTTGGGTGTCAGGCCGTGCCGATAAGAGTCAATAAAATAGGATATAATGTTCTCGGTAAACCGGTCCCGCAGATCGACAAGGTGTAAAGGGATCTGCAGGCGGTCGGTTACCAGTCGTACCCTGCTGATCTGCTGCTCAAGTCCGGGCAGCGGCAGCAGCATGAAAAAACCGTGGACCAGGCAGCCCTGTTCCTGAAGAAGTCCGGCTGTTACCGTGGAGTCCACTCCGCCGCTCATGGCAACGCCGATGGTCTGTCTGTTCATGAAACGCTTATATTCCGTGCTGTTATCAAGTCAAGAGTGTGGTTGGTGAAGTACTTATCTTTACCGGTTCAGGGATTTAAACAGGCAACCCTGCAAAATCCTGGTTTTGCAAAGTCACCAACAGTGTACCATGAGCAGACGGTATGGGTAAATAAAGAACAGGAAGGGGAGGGGGAAAGAGTTGAGATCTGCGAGTCGGGCCGGGGGGGCGTGTCGGCCCTGCAGGCTGCACTGAAAAGCGCTGTCGTCTACGCCTTCAGCAACCTGGAGAGGACATCGCATTTGCGGCAGATCTCCATTTTGTTCTTCAGGTTCTTGTCCACCGTGCATTTACACTGGGTACCGTTAAGAAACCAGCAGAGGTGTCCGGCCTGAAATTCCCAGGCAGGGCATGTTTTTTTACTCTCACATTTTTTATGATTCCAGCAGTCTTTTCGTTTGGCCGGTTCCTGTCCGCGTTTATTGACCAGCAGAAAATAAATCTGCCGTTCAACATGGAGGGGAACTGTCCGCCAGCCCTGTTCGTAGCTCTGGACTGCCTTTAAAGAAACGCCCAGCAGCTGGGCAAGGGATTTCTGGGTCTTGGCAAGTTTATTGCGTGCTTGGGAAAACTCGTTGCGGGTCATGGTATCCTGTAGGGTAAATTTATGGTATTTTGCAGAACAGGTACCACATGGTGTACTCCTTGGCAACTCTTTTTGAGTATGTCCCGAGCGCCGGCAACTGGCAGTATGTTATGTATCAGCTATAGTTATTGTAAAAATAAAAGTCTGAACTTCAGAGGATCGGCAATAATGGAAGATGGGAAACCAAATGGAACAGGGGTTGGGCGCATCTACAGGGCCATGCTGTGTTCCGTACTCGGCTTTAAAGCGGCCTTTAAATATGAGGCGGCATTTCGTCAGGAACTGCTGCTCTTCGTGGTTATGGTTCCGGCTGGACTATGGCTGGGTACCAGTGGTGTTGACCGGGCCCTGCTGGTGAGCAGTCTGTTTCTGGTCCTGATTGTGGAAGTGCTCAACTCGGCAGTGGAAGCGGTCGTCGATCGGATAGGCCCTGAACGGCACGAGCTGGCAGGCAGAGCCAAGGACTTTGGCTCTGCCGCGGTCTTCCTGGCCCTGACTAATGTTGGTGTTGTCTGGCTGCTGGTACTGCTGTAGCGGGGAGCCCTTCAAGGCCGTTTTGATAAATGGTCTTGCAGGCGTTTACAGGTTCGTCAGCCTGCCCAATGTATCACTGACCCGGCAGTATGATTTTTCAAGGCACATTCATATATGATGGACTTGTAAAAAGTCCATCATATGTATTAAACGGCAACTACCGAATTGTCTTCACCATACTCGTTGGCGGCATAACTGTCCGCTTCCGGGTCGTTTATCCAGATATTCCCGTCCAGAACGTAACGGAAACGGTAGGATCGACCGCTTTCCAGAAAAATGGTCACTGAAAAACTGCCGTCCTTCAGCTTTTTCATCGGATTGGCCGTCAGAGACCAGTTATTGAATTCCCCGGCCAGTACTGCTGCGTCGGCCTGTTCCGGATTGGGATATTTAAAGGTTACTCTGCATTTCTGTTTTGTCTTGGTGTATGTTTTTTTCAGCATCTGCTGTGCTCCTTAGATAAGATTTTCTTGTAATTAAAAGTAAGCGCTCCATGAACACCCTGCTGCACGCGCTCAAGTCCCCAGATATACAGGGGTATTATCGGGAGCCTTGATCACGCACAGCAAGGCGTTCCTGAAACGCTTACACTCCGAGGTGTTATCATGTCAAGAGTGTCGTTAATGAAGCGCTTACAATAAAAGAAGGGTACATAATGTAGCGTGACAACTGTGTGCATGATCACGCCATGTGTCAAATAACAAGTTTAATTTTGATGGCGTCGACAAAAAATAGCAAAACCGTCAAATTTATCTCCCTCTTATTTCAATTAATGTAAAGCGCAGTTGTTCAGTGGTCAATACCGAATCAGCATATTATTGCTGTCAGAGAGAAAATAACCATTTCCGGACAAGGACACATGATTGCAGCCGCATGTTTATCAACCTGTAAAATCCCTGAACTGCTGGCCCCGGCCGGCAATATGGAAAAAATGATCACCGCCATCCATTACGGGGCCGACGCCGTGTATCTTGGCGGTAAAAAATACAGTCTGCGGGCCAGGGCCGGTAATTTTGACGATCAGGGAATCCTTGAGGCTGTGAGTTATGCTCATGGGCACGGGGTAAAGCTCTATGTGACCATTAATATTTTTGCCCATAACAGAGATCTGGACGGGTTGGAGGAGTATCTCCTCTTTCTGGAAGATACCGGTGCAGATGCACTGATCGTGGCCGATCCCGGTATTGTGTTTATCTGTAAGCAGGTGGTCCCGAAGATGTCCATTCATCTCTCCACTCAGGCAAACATTACCAATTCGGCCAGTGCCCGTTTCTGGGCGGAGCAGGGGATCTCCCGTTTGAACCTGGCCCGTGAACTGGGCCTTGGCGAGATCAGGGAGATTCGCCGGGCAACGGATATCGGGCTTGAAATTTTTGTGCACGGGGCCCTGTGTATTTCCTATTCCGGTCGCTGCATGCTCTCAAACTACTTTACCGGTCGTGATGCCAATCACGGTGACTGTGCGCACCCATGCCGCTACTCCTATAAGATCGTAGAAGAAAAAAGACCTGGTCAGTATTTCCCGGTGGAAGAAGACAAGCGGGGAACCTATATCTTCAACTCACGCGATCTCTGCCTGCTCACCAGACTGCCGGAACTTATCTTAGCCGGTGCAGACTCGATAAAAATCGAAGGCAGGATGAAATCCATGGGCTACGTGGGAGCAGTTGTCAGGGTGTATCGGGCTGCTCTTGATTATATCGGAGAGCAACTTTTTTTGGGAAACCCCATACAAAAAATTATACTTTCCCAGTCTTTTCGTAACGAAATAAACAAGATTGGGACCAGGGGACAGACGGAAAATTTTTTTGATGCCCCCCCTTCATCTGATGACATGCTTTATGATACAATGAGAACGGATCAGCCATATGCTCCGGTTGGTATTGTGCGTGAGGTGAAACCACTTCTGATTGAAGCACGCAACGTGCTGGAAACCGGAGACCAGATAGAATATCTGGGGCGTGCCCTGGTGCCGGTGGTCTGTACCGTGATCTCAATGACAACGGTTGACGGCATTGCGACCAACCGGGCCAATCCGGGCAACCGGGTGCTGATTGAAACCGATCCCGTGCTGGAAACAGCGAAAATTAATTCCATTCTGCGTAAACAACTGAGTATGTAATGACACCTTTTCTTGATGTTCCTTTTCTGCCCGAGGATGGTTATGTTGCGTTTTTACGTGACTGTGAACAGAAAATTGACTCTGTACAGTTCAGCCTGCACAACGGGGGTCAACTGGACAGTCGGATTCTGTTTTTCGAATCCCCGGGAAGTCTTGACAGGCTTATAGAGCAGCTTGGCAGGCTGCCCGGCCCGCGTAAATACGGGCTGCTCAACAGCAGATTTTACGGACCGGCTCTGTTCACCGACCGGCAGGTCCTGAAGTCGCTGCTCAACGACCTTGATCGCTGTGCAGCCGCTGGTGTACTCAACGGTATTATTTACTGCGATCATTACCTGCTGCAGCTGTTGTCCGTCGAGGCCCCAGACCTGGCCGGGGCGCTGGAGGCAGTTCCGGGAATCAACACCATGCTTGACAGCCATGCCAAGGTTGAAGCGCAGCTTGGCTATATCGGTGAAACCCGCTTTCTGCAGCCGAAAAAGATCATCCTTGACCGCTCGCTGAACCGTAATCTCGATCTGCTGGCGGATACTGCCCGTCTATGCCGGCACAGTTTTCCCAACCTGAAGCTGGAACTGCTGGCAAACGAGGGATGTCTTGCTCACTGTCCGTTTAAACTCTCCCATGATGCCTATAT
>WFRY01000085.1 GCA_015486315.1 Desulfobulbaceae bacterium | reverse complement strand
CGTACACGCCCATGTCATTTCGAACAGTACCAAGAGAGGGCGGGAGATTTGCATCGTTAAATTCAGCTTTTCGATCCCCGGCATCAATGGCAGGAGATCCGGGCTGAAGGTGATAATCATGGCCTTTTAAATCTTTAAACAAGGGGTCGGCTATAATATTCCTGGTTTTCAAAAAGCTGACCTCATCCTCATAACCACCGAACTGCGGCCTGACACACCAGAGAAAATGAGGATCACATGGCCCGGTCTCACCATTGGCAAAGAGAAGATTATGGTCATATCCCTTTCCTGAAGTTCGAATTCCACCGTCAACATTCAGGGCGATGATATTATTTTTTATAGTTGCAACAGCCGATGGGTCCTCCACAAGAATTCCGGCCCAGTGACTGTTGACAATCGTATTGTTGACAATCGTCAACGGCGTGGGAAGGCAGCGGATTCCTGCCCGCTGGTTATCATAGATAAGATTGTTCTGAATTATCCCCGTTGCGGTCTGTGCATTTACCCCGGAACGTTTGTTTGCATACAGGGTATTACCGGTGATTTCGAAGGTCGAGTCCGGTTTTTTGCCGCTGCCGATGGCGGAATAGCCATTCTCCCAGATTGTGTTGCCGGATATTTTCAGGGAGGATCCTTTTTGCAGATAGATACCGGCCTGAGCATTATTTGAAACACGGTTGCCTTTAATAACAGCTGTACTGTTTTCACAAAAGATGCCGGAAGGTTCGTTGTTACGGATACTATTGTTTTTTATTGTCGGTGACGTCCCCTTACAGTAAATACCCGACCCCTCCGATGTTGTACTGGTTTTCAGCAACGTGGCATGGATAATGGTAAAGCCGTCCAAGGTGGCATTGTCAGCGCATTTCACCACCGCCCCTTTTTCTTTGGCACCATCAATTACCGTGGCAAAAGAAGCAGTATTACGACTTGTAAAATCCTTTTTCCAGCCACCCTCCAGGACAACTCCTGCCTTTAAAGTGATATGCTCAAAATAGGTTCCCCGGGCAACTCTGACGGTATCGCCTGGGGCAGCTGCAGCAAGGGCCTTTGTTATAGTAGCATGCTGTGCCGGAACCTTGAGGGTTGCGGCCAGGGCTTGTCCCACAGGCATAACAGTGGAGACCAACAGCCATAATACCAGGAAAACATTTGCTGAATATCTTTTCATATCAATCCTTATCTGAAAACGTCTGATTTACAACCGCTGTACTCTGCGGCCCGCCGTATGCACCCATATCATTATAGGTACCATCTGCGTCCATATAAAAGGGGTCTGCACTCCCCGTATCAATACAGGGTGATCCCGGGCTCAAATGAAAATCTCCCTTCTCCATATCAACAAAACCGGGATCCGAGGATATATTCCCGTTCATTCCTCTGAAGGCTTCATCCCCGATCAACGAATGCGCCGGACGGGCTGACGGACCGACCTGTTTAAGATACATATCATCTTTCTTATTGTGCCAGAGAATAAGATTCGTCAAACGTACTGATCCCTTTTCAACAACGATACCGCCACCGTATTCAGCTGTATTTTCTACAATGGTGTTATTGGCAATTATCGATGCTGCCCGGTCACAGGAAATTCCACCGCCGAAACCTGCCCTGTTTTTCCACAGTACGTTGTTGTTGATGCGGGAGGTGTCACGATTACTGCCGATCGCCCCTCCGGAGTTTGCCGCAATATTATTCAAAAACAGATTATTGCGGATTATGGCTGAAGAACGATAAGAGAAAACACCGCCACCGGAGACGGAAGCCCTGTTACCGACAAATTGGTTATTCTCTATTACCGGTGCCGACAGGGTATCACAGTACATCCCCCCTCCAAACACGGCATTGTTCTCTTTAATTATATTATTCGTGATAACCGGAGCCGATTCGGGTGCACAATAAATTCCGCCGCCCTGTACGTCCACGCCCCGAAGACCGGGTACGCCTGTGATAGTAAAGCCATCCAGCACGGCCTTACTGCCACTGGTAAAACGTACCACCGGCTCTTTGCCCCTGCCTGACAAAATAGTCTGCTCCGGACCGTGGGAACTTTTTATGATTATAAATTCATTAACAACCGTCAAATTATCGTAATAAAAGTGATACGTACCAGGGGCCACAATAACAGTATCACCAGTGGCGGCCATATTGATCGTATCCTGCAGGGTATGATCCGGCTGCGGATAATACAGTGTCTCGGAGACAACAGTGTGTACCGGTATTACTGCAGTAAACAACAGGATTATAAAAAAAAATAATCCCGCGCAAGACCGCCTCAACCTACCTGGCATATGGCCTGCCTGAACCTGATCACCGGACAGGTCAGGCTGCTTCTTTACCCGCACACTCATTTTTCCCAACCGATACAATCAATACCCGCAGTCACGTTCTGATAAATATTATTTCGCTGAACCGTGCCAGCAGCAACATCAAGCAAACGAATTCCGGCAGTTAAATTACCATAAATTTCATTGTCTTCAATAACCGTTTTATCAACATTCCATAAACTGATCCCGGATTTCCTGTTCGCAAAAATTGTATTATAACGAATCACAATATTATCTGATTTTATACATCGTATACCGGCTGCTAAATTACCATAAATCGTATTATTTTCTATAATTGCCTTCGCATTCGTATTCAGGCTTCCGATACCGAGCAGGCCGATCCCGGCCCTTCTGTTATTAAAAAAAGTGTTGCCCCGAATAATTAAAGGCTCTTCCGTTGAATCAAAATTTATAGCCCCGACCCCGGTACCATTTCTGTAGCAGATATTATTTTCAATGATCGGCCGTCCCTTTTCCCGAATACCAATAGCCGGAGCGACCCGGTCTGCCTCTCCGGGGGCCGAGTACTCATTATCGAAAATTTCATTGTCAATAATATGAGCAGCGGAATTCGTTGCATTGCCTATTCCCAGGGAATAATTGTTATAGATGACATTATTTTTTATCAGAGGTTTGGCCATGGTATCAAGGGCAGGTCCCATGCCGACTCCAAGACCGGTGGAGAGTATGGCCCCCCAGTTGGGATTGCCGGTAAAGATATTATTCTCTACAACTGGTGAACACCCACGAATTTCCATGATAAACAGATTAACCCCGGAGACATACTTAGGCATATTCTGAAAGGTAAAACCGTCCACCCTCATGGAGGCGGTTGTATCCTTGGGAAAACTGATCAGATAGCCGGGTTCCTCAATCTCACTGCCGTCTATAATCGTCCTCAGGGTCCGGCGAAGCACCTTTTTCATCCCGGGTCCGTCAACCGGGTCATTACCACCGTCACCGTCAAAGCTGACCAGGTTCACGCCTTCCTTCATGACAATGCGCTCGTAA
Source organism: Desulfobulbaceae bacterium (assembly GCA_015486315.1). Classification (GTDB taxonomy): domain Bacteria; phylum Desulfobacterota; class Desulfobulbia; order Desulfobulbales; family Desulfobulbaceae; genus Desulfobulbus_C. Next base: position 5,231 of record WFRY01000085.1, on the reverse strand, counting down.
TATACGCCGGGATAGACTATGACGGTATCACCATCCACCGCCTCTTCCAGAGCTTCCTCAATGGAAAAAAAATCATCAGGGACCAGCAGATCCTCCGCCCATGCATCCGTGCTGACTGTCAGGGGCAGGAGAACCGAGACGAGACAGAGTACCAGCTGCGGCAGTTGGTAAAATGTAGGAAAGATTTTAGCCATTTATCTCAAACAAGAGGTTTACCAATCCCCTGGCCCTCCGAAAAGTTTCAGGGCAGGTCTGTCTTTTATTTGCATAAGGAACAAAACCTGAAAAAATACCCTCTCGGCAAGCAGGGCAAAAGTAATCTATCATATACCACAATGCATCACAAAGAACCAGTCCGGCATGGTATTTCAATAATTGTTCCTCCCGCAACATCAGAGGTTACAAATTGCGTAAATTTACTTCAATAGCAAAAAACCAGCGTAACGGAAAGCTCTCTGTCCAGGAGAAGATACTCTATTTCAAGTACCTTATTCATAAGAATCGCGGATTTTTTCTTGGCAATTAAAACATGAATATGATATTAGCCATTGAAAAAATAGAACTTTTTTGTTCACTTAAAACAAATTAAGCTTCTATTTCTGAACGGTTATTCATTGAAAGGTTGACCAGTACGCCTTCCTGGTTTATTCTGGCATAATCGACAAAAAAATATTCACCGGGTCGCAGCCGGATCAAGGCGCCGGTGAGTAACAAATGACTGTGAATGTATTGTTCCGGTATCAACGCACAGGTGGTACACTTGAACAATTTTATCATGTCAACACACAAAGTGTTCAAAGGGGGAGTTATGAGAAAGTTCATCTTCACGACAGCCTTTTTTCTGGCCATCGGTCTCATTGTTTCAATGGGAAGTGCCGGGGCTGCAGATCCGGTGCTGGAAAGCAGTGACTGCATAAAATGTCATCCGAAAGTTGTCCATGAGAACATGGATGACGGTGGAAAACACAAAACAGAGGTCGGCTGCGTTGACTGTCATAACAATGGTCATCCCCCCACCACGCCGAAAGAAGACATGATACCTCAATGTTCCATGTGTCATGAGGGCGAACCTCATTTTGAGGTAGACAACTGTCTTGGCTGTCATCAAAACCCTCACCAGCCGCTCCGCATTGTCTTTGGTGATGATAACGTCGCAGTGTGCAACACCTGTCATCCCACGCAGGTAAATGAAGTAAAAGACAATCCAAGTGCCCATGGCGGATTTGACTGTGCGGTCTGTCATCATGACAAGCATGGATATATTCCCGACTGTAAGGAGTGTCATGAACCGCACCGTACCGGTCAGGTCTTTGCAGACTGTGTTTCCTGCCATAAGGTTCATCAACCGCTGAATGTTGCCTATGGTGAAGCCGTACCGAATCAGGATTGCGGTGCCTGTCATGGCGATCTTGCAACCCTGCTGGCTTCCGGGTCCACCAAGCATGCTGCGCTGCAATGCGTATTCTGCCACAAAGACAAACACGGCTACCTGCCCGCCTGCCAGGACTGTCATGGTGTACCGCATCCAAAGTCCATGATGAGCAAATTCCCGAAATGTCTTGATTGTCATAATGATCCGCATGATCTGTCCATATAATTCATAAAAAGGGAGGGAAGAGATCAATGAAGAGAAGATTCAATCTTAAAATACCGGCATACCTGGCAGCAATAGTATGCTCGGTAGCCATTGGAGCCTGTGCCAACCAGGGCCAGAATGGAAGCACCGGCAATGCCGAGCAACCGGCTGTAGCAGCATCCGCGCAAGCTGCTGAAACTCCGGCGGCCGCAACTACCGAGCAGGCCGCACCGGCAAAAGCCGAACAGCAGGCAGCCGATGCACCACTGTACACGGAAGCACCTAAAGTCCTTACTCCGGTTGAATGTGGTGCCTGTCACGGAGGCGAGTACAGCAAACTGCGGGCAAGCAATTCAAAACATCGTTTTGAGTGTACCGACTGTCATGAGCAGCTGCATGCTTATGTTCCGTCAAAGAACAACTATGCGGAGATCATGCCGAAATGCTCAAGCTGTCATGATCTCCCCCATGGCGAGGCGTTTACCCAGTGTTTACAATGCCATCAGGACCCGCATACACCTCTTGACATTCCGTTCTCCGGAGTGGAGCAGAAAATCAAGAATAAGGCCGGGCAGAGTGTTGTAGCCTGCGAGGTTTGCCATTACAATCCGGAAGGAAAAGAAATGGAAACCTATCCATGTAAACACAACACCAACGTCGGCTGCACCGGGTGTCATGCAGATAAACATGGGGTCCGTCCCAGTTGTTTTGACTGTCATGAACCGCATGTTACCGGTCAGACATACGCCGACTGTCTTGTCTGTCACAGGCCTCATAGTGCAAAAAACATCCTCCCCTACCCCGAGGATATTGCCAACAATGTCTGTGGTTCATGTCATACCCAGATTTACAACGATCTGCAGAGCAACCATACCAAACACAGTGACCTGCAATGTGCTACCTGCCATGTCAAACACGGCCAGATACCAAAATGCCAGAAATGTCATGGTGAGCCGCATGGTGCAGCTGTCCACAAGAAATTCCCCAACTGCCTGGAATGTCATGTAGATCCACATAACCTTCCGGTAAACCCTAAATCATAAAACCAGCATATCAATTCCTGAATATTCCGGATTCTCACGGAATATTCAGGAATTTCTCTTTGTCACTTTCCCCCGAATTCCTGTTGTCGTCGACACACCACCTTTTGTTTTTCTGCAGTTATATCTCCTGAGCCCGGACATTCTACCCAAATCGGTACAATTCTTATATCCAACTGAATTACCGATTAAAATCGAAGATGGTTATTAATTATAACCACCGTAATATTTATCTGATTACCCACAAAGCTCAGCCATTAACAAATTCCTGGATCCCCGATAACAACACTCGGGGATGACGTGGTGTACAACCCCGGAGGATGACGAAGTTTACAACTCCGGGGGATGACGCGGCTTTGCAACTCCGTTATATTATAACCAATCAGAGTGCTGCCCACTCCGGTCATTCCCGAGGTCCTTTATCGGCATAGCCGTCAAGCTAAGCAAAATTTCACATGAAAACCGTAGGTTGGGTTAGCGTGGTACATCGTCACATCTTGTCGGGTTACGCTGAGTTTTTCTTTATCTCCAACTTGACGAAGAATCTAAAGGCAGCGTAACCCAACAGGTGCAGTCGTTGAGCCGCTAACCCGACCTACAACATATTGATATATCGACAAAACTCTTTTAGCTTGACGGCTATGCCTTTATCGGGAGATAAGCACAGACTTCGATCTATTATTTTTTCAACCTTGACTGAAAGTTGGCTGAGTTTCATACGTAATCAGAAATATTTATCGCCATGCAGCAGAAGACCGGATCAAAGCCGGTACCGGAGGCCCCACCGTTAATCAAGGTGCTTTTCGATCCTCTGATTGAGCTCAATGAGTTTCTGATACGTCGTAACCGATGGATCAATATTGCGGAGAAATTCCGCCTCCTGCATGAGTCTGAGGACATCCCCGTTTTTTTCCGCCTGGCGGGCAATGGCAGTCAGTGATTCCCGGTCTTCCGGGCCTGCCGTTTTTTCAAGGCGCCGGGCATGACCACTGATGACCATGGATGAATTGAGGATATAATGGGAGACGACACCAAGGAGTTGGTTCAGGGCCGCAGTCAGGTCACGGTGCATCCTTGCCTGATAGCGGTAGTGAATCATCTTCTGATTTCGCTCGTAAAGCAGACCGAGCAGGAGACCGCAGAGCCCGGCAAAAAATCCAATGGCAATGGTCATGGGCAGCATGGCCGGAGAAAAGGCGGCAATCAGGGTATCGGCAGGCGGTATTATGCCGCCGACAACATGACCTGATCCGGTCAACCGGTCAACCAGCATGACATAGGGATGAACAATCATTACCCCGACCGCAATACCGGCCAGGGTAAAAACGACTGTTCGTCGGAGCATCATTGTCACAGCAGTTTCTCTTTTCTGAAACGTTCGGCAAACTGGAGGTAGATTCCGTAAATAACCGGGATAACCAGCAGACAGAGCAGCGTGGCGGTCACCATACCGCCGACCATGGGCGCGGCGATACGCTGCATCACCTGGGAACCGGTGCCGGTGCCGTATAAAATGGGCAGCAGACCGGCAATAATTGCCGTGGCGGTCATGGCAATGGGCCGCACGCGTTCAGCCGTGCCGGTGTACACTGCTGCCATGATCTCTTGATTGGTGAGTCTGCCGGTATTGCTCTGTTCCCGTTCCCGCTCCAGTTCATGGTCGATAAAGGTCAGCACCAGCACCCCGATCTCGGCCGATACCCCGGCAAGGGCAATGAACCCCACCACAATGGCCACGGAAAGATTAAACTGCATGAACCAGATCAGCCAGATTCCCCCCACCAGGGCAAAGGGAATGGAGAGCATGACAATGATCGGTTCTGCCAGGTTGCGGAAGTTAAAGTAGAGCAGCAGGAAGATCAGCACCAGAGTAAACGGCACCACGATGCGCAGTCGCTGCCGGGCACGTTCCATATACTCAAACTGGCCGGACCATATCAGGTTGTAGCCTGCCGGCAGATCCAACTGTTCGTCAATCACCCGTTTGGCCTCTTTGACAAAACCGCCGATATCCGAGGTTGAAATATCCACATAAACCCAGGCATTGGGCCGGGCATTTTCACTTTTAACCACCGGCGCACCCCGGTTCAGGGTGATGGTGGTCACCTCGGAGAGTGGGATATGGTTGCCGGAACCGGTTGCAACCAGCACCCGGCCGATCTTCTCCGGATTATCACGAAAATCGCGCGGATACCTGAGGTTGATCGGATACCGTTCCAGTCCTTCAATGGTCTGCGACACCTGCATGCCGCCGATAGCGGTCATTATGACATCCTGAATGTCGCCCACCGTCAGGCCGTATCGTGCTGCAGCCTTCCGGTTGATGGCAATATCGAGGAAATAGCCGCCCACAGCCCGGTCACCGTAAGCTGATACTGTATCCGGCAGGGTCTTCATGATGTTTTCAATATCCAGGGCTACCTTGCCCAGTACAGCCAGGTCAGGTCCGCTCACCTTGATACCGATGGGCGTCTTGATACCGGTGGACAGCATGTCGATACGGGTAATGATCGGCATGGTCCAGGCATTGGCCAGCCCGGGTATCCGCAGTTCCCTGTCCATTTCCTGCATCAGCTCACGAGTGGTCTTTTTCGGATCAGGCCACTGATCGCGGG
>WFRY01000084.1 GCA_015486315.1 Desulfobulbaceae bacterium | reverse complement strand
GCAACATCCGGTGGAGGCTATGGAACCTTTGAAAACCTCCCTGTGGGTCGTTACGACTATCGTATTACAGCACCGGAACACAACACACTTGTTGGTGTAATGCACGTTAGTCCCGGTATAACCGCCGATGAGGAAGCCTTTCTTGAAACCTCACTTGTTACTTTCCAGTGGGAAGTTGTACCCATCACACTGAAAGACACATACACAATTACCCTTAAGGCCACCTTTGAGACAGATGTGCCTGCCCCGGTGCTTGTGTGTGAGCCAAATTCTATCACATTGCCGGATATGCCCCCTGGAAGCACATATTCAGGATCATTCAGGATTATCAACCGCGGCTTCACCAGGGCAGATAATCTCCATATCAGCCCCCCTGCGGGACCAGGGTATAGTATTCCGGGCAATCTCCCTGATGAATTAGGACCCGGAGACGAACTCACTGTTCCATTCCACGCAACAAAAGGAGAAGGTGGGGGTTGTTGCGCTGAGGGTTGTTACGTAGGATGTTTCAATATCAGCTATTCGTTTGTCTGTGCCAATGGGGTTGAGTCCGGTGGGAGTACTAACTTCTGTGTCAGTAACGAAAGTAAAGAGTGCGGGGAAGGGTTCTCAATTAACGCAATCACGCTATCAGATAACGTAATCGCGGTATCAGGTTCCGGCCCAGGCTTTTCCCCCGAGTTTATGACAGTTAAGGGGTCTGATCCCTGTCCGCCTGACGGAAAGCATGGCAAGTGTGACAAAAAAGTAAAGACAGGATCGGGAGTAACTCTTGTTACAGGACAATACCTGGATTCATTCCGTGACCTCAAAGTGAAGATAAACGGAGGATGGGTTTACGCAAACAGAAACTACAAGGGAGATCGCTGGTATTTTGGTCTTGATGGCGAGAGCATCAGCCACGAATACTCTCATGATGGGAAATCCTTCAAGTACCTTCACAAAGGCTGGGTTAAATACGAGAAGACAGGAGAATTGGAAGGAGATGATATCTTCAAAAATAGCCCTCTTGCCATGTACCAGTGCGGTACCAGCAGCGACAATGGCACTTGTTACGTCCCCAAAAATTTCCTGTTTGAAAGTGAGAATTACTCCATCATAACCCTGGGTGGATATGTTTCCTTCAAAACTGATGATAATGCCAATCCTCTGGACGACTCCGGCAGATTTCATTGTACAGGTTTTATGTGGAAATCTCCTGATGGATCATGGGAAGAATACGATAAAGACGGAAGAGTCATTTCTACCGGATACAAAAAATTAGTGCTGACCCGGTATGAGTATGATGAACAGGGGAAAATACAAAAAATTCTGGATACAGAAGGTCGTGTTGCCATTCAGTACGAGTACACAGGCGACCTGATATCGGCTGCGGTAGATCGAGCCGGCAACAGGGTAGAATATCAATATACCAATGCCCTTTTAACAGACGTTACTGATGTCCTTGGGAATCACTGGCTGTACGATTATGACTCACAGGGCAGGTTGATACAAAAAACAGATCCGCAAGGACACAAGGAGGTAATCACTTACGATTATGCCGGACGTGTGGCAAGTGTGGTGGATGAACAGGGAATAGGGAAATTTTTTGAATACAAATATGATAAACCAAACAGGGTTTACTATATCCGCATGGAAACCAGCGGGGGACTAATTAAAGAAACCTGGCTTGACAATGAGCTTAATGTGAAGAGGATTGCCATTAACGGGAAAACAATGCTGCAGGTCTTAAACGATCTGCGGAGCAAGATATTTATCGATGAGCAGGGTAACAGAACAGTCAAGTATTACAACGATTACAATAACATCACAAAAGTAAGCTATCCCGATGGCTCTCAGGAAATATTTGAATACGATGGAACCGGAAAGAACATCATAAAACACGTTGACAGGCTTGGGCTTGAAGCAACTTACACCTACAACCAGGATGGCCTGATATCCGGGGTTGTTAAAGAAGACGAAAGTGGCGTTCTTCAAACCCTTAAATATACGTATGACCATTATGGAAATATCCTGACGGTTGGCAGGACCAGCTCCAATGGCCAAAACAGCACCGTCACGTACAAATATGACACCTTCGGAAACAAAACCAGAAAGGTTGATGCCCAAGGAAGTATCACGGAGATGACCTATGACCAAATGGGTAACCCCGTTTCCATAAAAGATGGTAACGGAAATGTCTGGAAACTGGTTTTTGATGCCAGGGGTGACCTTCTGGAAAATGAAAATCCCCTGCCCGGGAAGATCCGCAGGGAATACGATTCCGTGGGCAATCTGACTGCTGTGATTTTCGATACGCAAAGGTATGAGTTCCGCTATGACTCTCACAGAAGACTCATTGAGACCATAGGGCCTGATGGAAGCCGTGAAAAATACGAGTACAATGCAGATGGGAAGAGGACAAAAGTTATCGATGGTGAGGGCAAGGTAACAACCTATCAATACAATACACGTGGTCAACTGATTAAAAAAGCCAATGGAAACGGAGATGAAACCAGGTTTGAGTATGGTCAGCGATATACTGGCGAATGCTCATTGTGTTCACTTTCCGGAGGAACGAGTCTTGTAACCGGCATCACCTACCCGACGTATTCGGAACACTTTGAGTACGACGCTGTGGGCAGGAAGGTCCTGGATCAAATAGTTCTTGATGAGTCAAGAGTTATAGACACAGCATACGAATACAATCTGCCTCAAAGATCCATTACAACCACAGACAGCAATGATCACCGAAAGGTACGGTTCTACGATGGGCTTGCCAGGATAACCGGTGTTACTGATGAACTGGGGTATCATGTCGGCATTTCATACGGATGGCAAGGCGACATGAACTATGTTGCCGACGCCAGGAATAACGTCATTGCCCTTGAGTATAACAAGAACGATCTGCTTATAAGCGATAAAGATCCAATGGGTCAGGAGATAGTTTATGAGTATGACAACGCTGGAAACATGATTGAAAAACGGTATCCAGACGGAGCCAGAATATCTTATGAATATGATGAAGCAAATCGACTTGTCAGGTCAAATGAATACGATGCTTCGCAGAACCTGGAAAGGCAGACCACATTTTCATACAACCATGTGGGCATTATCACCGGATATAACGATGGTATAATTTCGGTACAATTCACTTACGATCCTCTTTTCAGGAAGAATTCTGAAACTGTTAATTACGGTGAATTTTCGCTAAACTACTCCTACCAGTACTACAGGAACGGGAAGATCAAATCCCTGACCGTAACCGATGCTTCCGGGGCATCTTATACAGTTGAATATTCCTACGATGGTGCAAATTACCTGTCAGCCATTAACATCGGAGAATATGGCTCTGTTACTTATTCTGATTATTTGTGGAAGAAACCTCGCAAAAAGGTATTTCCAGGGGGTGTTGAGGAAGCACTTGCCTATGACAATATCATGCGGATCATTGGTTCAGAAATAAAAGAAGTTGGGGGCAGAACCATTTCTGCATACCAGTACAGCCATGACAATGCAGGAAATGTTATAAGTATAGAGAGAGATGGAGAAATCACTGATTATAATTATGATGCGCTGGACAGGCTGATTCAGGCAGATGGACCTGGCAGCAATGATGAATCCTATGCATACGACCCTGCAGGGAATCGAACCAGCGATCATCGGTTTGCTTCACAGTGGACATACAACAACAATAACCAGCTCCTCTCCTATGGGGATGTGACGCTCTCCTATAACCAGAATGGAGCGTGTGTGGAAAAACGGGAGAATAGCACCCTCCAGTACCAGTTTATTTACAATGCCAGGAACCGACTGTCAGAAGTTAAAGACGGAGCCGGAAACACCATTGCCAGATATTACTACGACCCCATTGGACGCAGGTTAAAGAAAGATGTGCAGGGACAGATCACGTACTACCTTTATTCCAGCCAGGGGCTTATAGGGGAGTTCGACAGTTCCGGGAATTTTAAAAAGGTGTATGTGTACGAATCCGGTTCTGAATGGTCAACAGCCCCTGTGGCAATGATTGAAAACCACAGGTGCTATTTTTATCAGAATAGCCCCCTTGGAACTCCATTGATCCTCTTTTCAGCAGATGGACAGGTTGTGTGGTCAGCAACCTATGAATCATACGGTAAAGCCTATGTGGACCCATCTTCCACCATCACAAACAACTTGAGGCTGCCCGGCCAATATCACGATGCGGAAACCGGGTTGCACTACAACTACAAACGATTTTACGATCCTGAGACCGGCCGCTACATCAGCGAAGATCCTACCCGCCTGGTTGGCAGCCTGAATATGTACCAGTATGCCAGGAATAACCCATTAAGATATCGGGACACAAGGGGGGAATCAGTCAGCGCTTCTGTGTCAGGAGGTATAGGAATTGGGGGGGTAGGTTTAGGAGTTTCAGTCACTGAGTGTTGTAAAGGTAATAACTATAATCGATACTGGATAGCCTCAGCGAAAGTGGGAATAGGAATTATTAATGGTGTCAGTGGCAGTGTAAGTTACTCACCAAACAAGGCGGGGGATTGTCCGCCTCACACCGGCTGTTCACCGTATCCCGGGGCAAGCCTTGGTGTCGGTCCTTTTCGTGGAGGTTGCACAAGTTCCAGATGCTCCGGAGGTATGACAACTAAAGAGTGGAAACTTAAAGCCTCAATTTCAATTGGACTCTACTATAAATGTTCCTCAATTGTGAGAACCAGATTTATTCGATGTTGCGATTAAGAGTGATAGTCCCATGAGAGAAAATAAACTTATAGCAATGTTTGTGGGGGTGTTCATCTTTTGTTCTTGTCTTGCTCAGCAGGAGTGTAATGCGGCAAATGCCATATGTGCCCGTGTAAAAATAGAAATAGAGCAGGAGCTTACACTGGAGCGGGTTGCTTTTGACGCAAGGCTTACCATAAATAACGGTCTTGCCGGCATACCCCTGGATAATTTTCATGTTGACGTGGTTATAAAAGACAGGGATGGAAGCGATGCCTCTGACAGGTTCTCGGTGCAGGTGTTTAGCCTTGATAATATATCCGCAGTAGATGGGACTGACGGTGTGGCACCCCAGAGCACAGCCGAGATTCACTGGCTCATTATTCCCTCCATTGGCGCCGGTGGCATTACCCATTCCGGACAAGTTTACTATGTCGGGGCCAATCTGGACTATGAAATCAAGGGTAAGGCCCAGACCATGGAAGTTGTGCCAGATGCCATAGTGGTTAAGCCACAGCCCGTCCTGTCTCTTGATTATTTCCTGCCAAAATATGTCTATGGTGATGATCCTTTTACCACTGAGATAGAAGCAGCCATTCCTTATCCACTGGGTGTTCGGGTAAAAAATACGGGGTATGGCGCGGTTAAAGCACTTACCATTGCATCCGGTCAACCTGTAATAAAGGAAAATGAACAGGGGCTGCTGATAGATTTCAAGATACTGGGAGCCTGGGTAAATGACGAACCAGCGCAGAAAAGCCTTGTTGTAAACTTCGGAGATATAGAGCCGGGGAAATGCAGCATGGCAAGGTGGAAGATGATAACAAGCCTCATGGGTGAATTTATTTCCTTCAAGGCTGACTTTACCCACAGCGATGAGTTGGGCGGTGAGCTTACATCCCTTATTCCTGACGAGAATATATCGACACATTTGATAATCAAGGATGTTCTCGTTGATTTGCCTGGAAGGGACAGCATAAGTGACTTTCTGGCTAAAGACGGTGATATCATCCGGGTGTATGGCTCAGACACCCAGGACGAGGTGGTAACGGTGTTTGATGATGGGGCAGTGTCGGTTTCAGGCACACCCTCACCGGATAACCCGGACATCACTCTTGCAGTGGCACCCACAGGAGGCCCCATTTACATAAAGCTTGACGAACCGGCAGACGGGCGCATAGCAGTATCTTCTGCGGAAAGATCTGACGGAAAAAGCATTTTGCCCTTGAATTTCTGGATTTCCAGGGAGAGAACCGGAGATCACAGATGGATAACTTTTTTGAACATATTTGATTATAACTCCCCCGGCACTTACACAGTGCGCTATAACTATGGAGGAGGTGGGGCGAATATATATATAAGTCCTCCTGCAATAGAGTTTGGCACTGTTAATGTTGGCGATACAGTATCTGCAGAGGTGCGGATTTCCAATAACGGCACGGATGACCTCACCCTTCAGCAGGTATCCCTGTCCAGTGATACTGACCGTGCATTTTCTCTTGTTTTTGAAACATCTCTGCCAACAAATCTTGAACAGGGACAGATCGTGGTGGCAACGCTCACGTGCTCTCCTGATTATTACTCCTCTGGGGCCGGCAGCCTCATAATAAGGTCAAACGACTCTGACGAGCCGTATATAACCATTCCAATATCAGTGTTAATCGACTATGACCAGGATGGTGACGGTATTCCCTCTGTTATCAGAGACGAGAACGGAAATATTATAGATGCTCCTCCATGCAACGGCGGGAATACGGAAAATTGCGTGGACAATTGCCAGGACGTGGATAATCCCGATCAACTGGACAGTGACTGGGACGGAATCGGGGACGCGTGTGATCCATGTGATAACTCTTATGAACCAAACAATGATTTTGCCACGGCCCAGAGAATTATCTTACCTTATGTCAGCCAGGGAACATGCATAGACAGTCCTGGAGATATTGATTACTACAGTTTCCACGCCACTGGCGGATCGAACCTGAACATAACATTCTCCCATGATGAAAACGGGCTTATGGATGCTGTCCTGGGCGTTTTTGACCCATGTGGCAACCTTATTTACTTCGGTACACTCCCTGATATTTACAACCAGAATACGATTCTTGCCGTGGATGGAGACTATTACCTGGCGGTTAGTTCAGCTCCGGATTACAGCCTGAACGGAGGAACGGGGATATCCAGTGGTTCCTATCTGATGTCTGTTGCAGTTACTCCCTTTTCTGGCGATCTGGACAGTGATAATGACGTTGATGGGTATGACTTGAGTTTCTTTGCCGAGGCCTTCGGGTCGTCATCCGGTGATGCAAACTACAACCTGGATTGCGATTTTAACAAGGATGGCAGTGTAATGCAGGAAG
>WFRY01000083.1 GCA_015486315.1 Desulfobulbaceae bacterium | reverse complement strand
CACACCTGTATGACACCCTGGTCCAGGGTGACCTTGAGGGGCTGACAGGGGTAATCAAACGTTTATTCGCGGCTATTCCCTGGCGAAATTTTACCAAAAATGAACTGCCCCAGGCAGAAGGCTATTACGCCAGTGTGCTCTACGCCTTTTTTTCCAGCTTAAACGCTACCATCATTCCGGAAGATATTTCCAACCATGGACAGGTTGATATGACCATCAGACTGGCAGGGTATATCTATGTCATTGAAATAAAGATGGAGCAGGGGAGTGGGGCAGGTGGAGAATCTGATGTAAACCCAGCTCTGGAGCAGATTAAAGAGCGGCGCTACAGCAGCAAATATCAAAACGAGCCGGGAAAGGGCTTGTTTGAAGTGGGATTGGTCTTCAGTACTGAGGCACGTAATCTTGTACAGGCGGATTGGGTTGAGCTGACGACGTCGGTTTGAGGCTTTGAGTATTGGTAATTGCTTAGAAAAATTGCTATGCTATTTTTTTAAAGGCCTTTGGCTGGTTCAATCTTGTAGATTGAACTATGGGTTTATAACAGGTTGGTCGGTTTAGATGATCTGCTGTGCATGCGACATCTTTGTCATAAACATGAGGGACCAGGCTGCAAGCCTGCTCCAGCGAAAAAAATTACCTGTTGCTAGGTAGTAGCCTCATGGATGCCCGATAACAGCACTCGGGCATGACGTGATAAGGGCAGAACTTGGGTGCCCGCCTGTCTTTCAGCTGCGCTGGAATGACTTAAAGAGGTCATCCCCGAGGGCAGTTGTCGGGGATCTATAACATGGTGAAACAACTGGATCGAAGTTACGCTATCTCTCGACTGCACGGTAATGACAGAAAGTAAGCAGATTTGGCTGGTTCAATCTTGTAGATTGAACCATGTGTTTATGACGGGTTGGTCGGTTTAGATGATCTGCTGTGCATAGGACATCTTTGTCATAAACATAAGGACCAGGCTGCAAGCCTGCTCCAGCAAAAGCTTCTCCAGCAACAATGTGGCCGATAACAGCACTCGGGCATTATTGTGTTTTTTTGATTGAGATAATTTGCGGCGCATGGGGAGCACCAGGCCGGTAACGAATTTCTCCGGCAAAGCTGCTTTCGTCCTGACCACGGAAGGTTGTTATTGTAAAGTAATATGTCTCGCCCAACTGCAATCCCGTTACTGTATAACTGGTGGCTGTGCCGACATTAATGGGGGAGTCTCCTTCGTTTATTCCTGTGCCGTTGTATTCCGGTCCACCCTCCGGTCCGGTCTTGTAGTAAAGTTTGTAGCCATCTATTTCGCCTGCATTTGGGTTCCAGGTGAAGGTGACCCCGGCTGTTGTTGCGTCAATAGTGATGGTAACCGTGGCCGTGGCGGAATCCAGAGTCCCGTCGTTGACTTTAAAGCTGAATGAGTCGGTTCCCGCCTCACCTGAGTGTGGAGCGTAGGAAAAGCTGCCGCTGTCGGCCGAGATTGTCAGTGAGCCTTTTACAGGGTTGGTAACAACGGTGTATGTGAGGGAATCCCCATCCGGATCGTTTGCCTGAAGTTGTCCGTTCACCGTTGTATCTTTACTGGTGATTATTGATGCGCTTGCGGCAGTGGGTGGATCATTAACATTATTAATGGTAATGGATACTGTGGCCGGAGCAGAGTCGACCGTTCCGTCATTGGCCTTGAATGTAAAGCTGTCCGTGCCTGTTATCCCAGTGTCGGGGGTATAGGTGAATGAACCGCTTGATGCAATCGTCACATTTCCTTTCGTCGGGTTTGTTGCGACGGCAAATGTCAGGGCGTCGCCATCCTGATCATTGGCCTGCAGTTGACCGTTTGCGGCTGTATTTTCATTGGTGGAAATTGATCCATCTTCTGCAACCGGGGCATCGTTGACCGGGGTAATAGTAATGGCAACAGTTGCAATGTTGGAATCGCCGTTGTCGTCCCGGGCCAGAAAGGTGAATGAGTCTGTTCCGGCAAAGTTTTCCAGGGGAGTGTAGCTGAAGTTCCCTGTGTCTGACTGCAGTGAAAGGGTACCGTTACCGACATCCTGCTGGAGCAGGTAGGTGATGGTCAGGCCGCTGTCGTTGGTTGCGTTCAGCGAACCGGAAGCAGCCTGATCTTCTGCTGTACTTAAACTGCTGTCCGAGGCCGTCGGAGGATTCCCTCCCCCGGTTCCTGTTGTGGCTGTCCACATAACTTCTGTTGAATAATCACTCTTCACGGCATTGGTATTGTATGCGATTACAGCAAAGTAGTAGGTGGTTCCTTCGGTCAGGCCGGTAACCTGTCCCTGTATTCTACCGTCAACTGCTGCCGGGTTGCCGATATCAACAACTGTATCGTAGGTATGCGATGTGGTTCCATAATGGATCTCATACCCGGCCAGATCCGTCTCCTGGTTAGGCAGCCAGGAAAAGGTTGCAGTGATATCCGCTGCCTGAACTACGGACACAAAAAGAATAATGCAGAACAGTGCCGGGGAAAAAAACAGAATTCGTCTATGTCTTGCGTCTGTGTCGTTCATGTCTCGAATAGATGTCTGCATTACTTATTTTTGAGAAGGAGCAAATTGTAGATCTGTATCAATGTCGGAACAGTATTCCGGGTCCCGGATTCATTAACGACAATGGTCTTTGTTGTCTCTGCCTGTTTTGCGCTGCTGTCTGTTATTGACAAGGTAACATCGTAGCTGCCTGGAACGGTGT
>WFRY01000082.1 GCA_015486315.1 Desulfobulbaceae bacterium | reverse complement strand
TTGTTATACTGTGTCACCACTGAGCAACAGATCTAATGCAGCAAATTTATTTTGCCGGGTAACTCTCACTGGGCAGCGACTCTTTTTGTGATCAGCCCGGCTTACGTATGACTAATACGCTACGCCTGGTTGCTCACGAAAATCTCCGGCACCCTGCAGATAAGCGTAAACTTCGAGCAGTTACAAGTACGGTGGTTGGCGGAGTGTATCATGTACCCCGTGAGTAGTTACCTGTTTGTTCTACTGTGTCTCCACTGAGCAACAGGTCTAATGCGGCAAAGTTACTTTGCCAGTTCATTAATGATAACTTCATTGACCTGTTCAATAGTATAGGGTTTTTTCAGATGTGCACCAATACCGAGCTCCAACGCCTGGCGAACACGATCATTTTTTGAATATCCACTGACGATAACCGCTTTCTGGTTCGGATTTATCAGCAGCATTTGCTGGAAGGTCTCCAGTCCGTCCATTCCGGGAAGCATGATCATATCCAGCAGCACCAGGTCAACGGGTTGTTTTTTTATAAATTCGACAGCTTCTTCCCCGCTGGACACAGACCATGCCCGGTAGCCGAGTTTTTCCAAAATAGAAATTCCGATTTCCTGCTGTACTACCATATCGTCTACAATTAATATGGTTTGGCCGCTTCCCCGGTTGAGTTGTCTGGTCTCAATTGATTCCATGGGACAGGAGGGGCCGATTGTGCCGGAAACCGGAAAATAAACTGAGATGGCAGTTCCCTCACCCGGACTGCTGACAATATCAAGATAGCCGGCATGGTCCTTAACCGTTCCCCATACTACGGTCATGCCCAGGCCGGTGCCGCTGCGTCCCATCTGTTTTCTGGTGTAAAATGGTTCAAAAATTTTACTTAGAACTTCCGGGGACATACCCGAACCACTGTCCTCAATCATCAAGACGACATAATTCCCCTCTTCTATTACTTCATACCCGTTATGGGCAGTTTCAAGTGTTCTGTTTTTTGTAGTGACAACAACCCGTCCATGCCCTTTCACGGCCTCAAAGGCATTAACCATCAAATTCATAATTGCTTTCTGCAGATGTACCGGGGATCCTTCCATCTGTTGAAGGTGTGGTGCAAGATGCTGTTCTACGGCAATACCTGGATGTGCCTTGCAAAGCTTTATAAATTCGAGGCTATCCATGTATTCCGTCAGCACATCGTTGAGTGAGATAACCTGTTTGACCATTACTCCCCTGCGTGCCAGAGCCAGAAGGTCCTGGACGATCGCAGCCGCTCTTTCACCCGATTTTTTGATTATTTCAAGGGGGCCGTGCATGGGGCTGTCTGTCGAAAGATCCAGCAGCAATAAGTCGGGGTAGCTTACAATACCGGAAAGCACGTTGTTCAGATCATGGGCAACTCCCCCGGCCAACCTCCCCAGAACCTCCATCTTCTGTGCTCTTGACAGTTCATTTTCAAGGCGTCTACGTTCCTGTTCCGCCTTTTTTCTGGTCTCCATTTCATCCTTGAGTTGCAGGTTGGTCTTAAGGAGTTCTGCTGTCCGTTCAGCAACCCGTTGTTCAAGCATATCCTGGGCCAGTTCCAGTTGTTTTTCGTGGCTTGTCAGCCTGTCAACCATATGGGACAGTACTTCCTGTTCCTGAAGCAGAGCAGTCTGCGCAATCGCTCTGCTGCGCTCAAGGAGAAAAGAAAAAAAGAAGACCACAAGGAATGATGGAATAAATCGAATCGCAAAATCAAAGTGATATACGTTTATCGACTGTGATGATAAATCAATGATAAGAAAAATAAGAGAGAACAGGAACAGAAACAGGGTGGCAATACTGCCTCTATACAGACCTAAGAGGAAAAAAGAAAGGGTCGGATAAGTATAAAGCCACATAAATGCAGTACTTTTGACCCCGCCGGTAAAAAAGAGGTAACAGAAAAAAATATTGGCCAGGATAGCTGCTACATAGGAACAGAAAATCTGATTACCGCTGAAATGCAGATAGATAACCAGAGAAAGGAGGATCGTGGCTGCGAACAGGTCGGTATAACCGAGAAGCGGATCATTATCTATAAAAGCGGTAACTCCAAGGGCCAGCAGGCAGAGTATGGAAATATATGAAAATGAATTAAAAAGAAATATTTTTCGTCTGTCTTCACTGTCATGGCTGTCGCGCACACCGCTGTAAATCAATTTTTTACTGAATTCTTGCAGCTGCAGAAAAAAATTGTTCATTCTTTGTACCAGATACCAGCACACTTGGGGGTGGGCGAAAAATAAAATTCATCCTGCTGTCTGTAGATGTTCATGCCGGCAGACAATGCGGTGAAAGTTATATGAAGAAGCATAGCATTCGTTAACATATTGAATATGTTGTCGAAATGAATTGATGTCGGTCAAGTAGATTAGTTAAAAATGCACACCTCGTGACCATTATATGGTGATGTATGAAAGTAGGAATCATTAAAGATCGCTGCTGCGTGTATTATACAGGTATTTTTTGGAAAAGTGAAATTTAAATAGTTTTTTTTGACTTGAGGGTCAATGAACGGACGGGGGCTGGGGTCTCATTTCCTGAATTATTCCATGGCAGAGGAAAAATTATTTGCTTGACCGACATCACAAACTTACCTTTGCTTCACTGATAAACGGCGAAAGTTTACGTGTGAGATTGCGGGTCCGCCGGCAGGCCGGGAAGAGAGTCCACCCGTCAACATGGAGAATTCCGTTTATTCTCATTCATCTGCCGCCAGGGAAGCGCGCAGATATTCGCGGTTCAGGCGGGCGATATTGCGAATGGATATCCCCTTGGGGCAAACATTTTCGCATTCACGTTCATTCCCACAGTTACCAAAGCCCTGCCTGTCCATGGTCGAGATCATGGCCCGGACCCGGCGTTTTCGTTCCGGTTCGCCCTGGGGCAGTAGAGCGAGTTGGGAGATTTTGGCAGAGACAAAGAGCATGGCTGCGGTATTGGGGCAGGCTGCGACACAGGCACCGCAACCGATGCAGGCTGCAGCATCCATGGATTGTTCCGCAAGGTGCTGGGCAATTGGAAGACCGTTGGCATCCTGAGCAGACCCGGCATTAACAGAGATAAAACCGCCGGCCTGGATGATCCGATCAAAGGCTGAGCGGTCAACAATCAGGTCTTTTATAATGGGAAAGGCATTGGCTCTGAATGGTTCAATACAGATTGTCTGGCCATGCTCGAAATGACGCATATGCAGCTGGCAGAGCGTGGTTTCACGTTCAGGACCATGCGCTACCCCGTCGATTACCGCTCCGCACATCCCGCAGATTCCTTCCCGGCAGTCATGGTCAAAGGCTACAGGTTCAATTCCCTTCATGGTTAAACGGTCATTGAGAACATCCAGCATTTCCAGAAAAGACATATCCGTACTGATATCGGTAAGGCTGTAGCTCTCAAGTTTGCCTTTGACATCAGGACCTGCCTGCCGCCATATTTTTACGGTAATTGATATTTTTTTTGCAGCCATAGGTCAAAAAAACGGTTTGAGGTAAAAGGATAAGGGTAACAGGGTCAGGAGTTCGTCCAACTCTTTCAAAGCCTGCAAGCCTACAGCCTGTAATCAGCTATTTATAACTTCTCTGTGACGGCGTTACATTTTCAAACTGCAGCGACTCTTTATGCAGGGCAGGTTGTTTCTCTCGTCCCCTGTACTCCCAGACTGAGACATGGGAGTAATGGACGTCATCGCGCCTGGCCTCGTGTTCCTCGGTCTGGCTCTCCTCCCGCAAATGACAACCACATGACTCCTCTCGTTCCAGGGCGTCCAGGACCATGACTTCGGCAAATTCCAGGAAATCGGCCACCCGTCCGGCCCGCTCCAGGGACTGGTTCAGTTCCCGGCCGGAACCGGGGATATAGACATTGTTGTGAAATTCTTCCCGGATTTCCGGGATCAATGCAAGTGCCTTTGTCAGCCCCTCTTTATTGCGGGACATGCCGCAGTAATCCCAGAGCACGGCACCGAGTTTCCGGTGATAAAAATCTACCGGCTGCACACCGGTTTTTTTACAGTCACGATTTTTCATCAGGCCTGCCGTACGCTGCCTTACCTCATCCTCGATCAGCGTAAAGGCGGCATCATCAACGCTCTGTTGGTCAAAGCCGGTCCGGGCCAGGTAATTACCAATAGTATAGGGCAAAATAAAATAGCCGTCAGCCAGTCCCTGCATCAGTGCACTGGCTCCAAGCCGGTTGGCACCATGATCGGAGAAATTGGCCTCGCCGATTACGAACAACCCGTCAATGGTCGACTGCAGTTGATAGTCCACCCATAGTCCACCCATGGTGTAGTGGACTGCCGGATAAATCATCATTGGTTCTTTGCTGGGATCTGAATCGGTGATCTTGCGGTACATCTGGAACAGGTTGCCGTATTTTTTCATTATCAGGGGCAGACCGACCCGGTTGATCGCCTCCTGAAAGTCGAGATAGACGGCCAGGCCGGTTTCGCCGACCCCTTTACCCATGTCACAGACCTCTTTGGCATTTCTGGAAGCCACGTCCCGGGGGACCAGGTTGCCGAAACTGGGATACTTACGTTCCAGATAATAATCGCGCTCCTGTTCCGGAATATCAGCCGGGTTTCTGGTATCACCCTTTTTCTTCGGTACCCAGACCCGGCCGTCATTGCGCAGGCTTTCGCTCATCAGGGTGAGTTTGGACTGATAATCACCATGCACCGGGATGCAGGTGGGGTGGATCTGTACATAACAGGGATTGGCAAAGCCGGCACCGCGTTTATATGCCCGCCAGGCAGCAGTAACATTGCAGGCCATGGCGTTGGTGGACAGGTAAAAGACATTGCCGTAGCCGCCGGTTGCCAGCACTACGGCATCGGCACTGTAGCGCTCAAGGCTGCCGGTAACCAGGTTGCGGACAATTATACCACGGGCCTTGCCGTCAATGACCACCAGATCCATCATCTCCCGCCGTGAATAGATGGTAATCTTCCCGGCAGCAACCTGGCGCATAAGTGCAGAGTAAGCCCCAAGCAGCAGCTGTTGTCCGGTCTGGCCGCGGGCATAAAAAGTTCGTGAGACCTGGGCACCGCCGAAGGAGCGATTGGCCAGAGTGCCGCCGTATTCACGGGCAAAGGGGATACCCTGGGCCACGCAGTGATCAATGATATTATTGGATACCTGGGCCAGCCGGTATACGTTGGCCTCCCGGGCCCGGAAATCTCCACCCTTGATGGTATCGTAAAAGAGACGGAAAATGGAATCGCCATCATTTTGATAATTTTTGGCAGCATTTATGCCGCCCTGGGCGGCAATGGAATGGGCGCGGCGGGGACTGTCCTGGATGCAGAATGATTGTACATTATAACCAAGCTCGGCCATGGAGGCGGCCGCGGATGCACCTGCAAGTCCGGTACCCACGACAATGACTGTATACTTACGTTTGTTTGCCGGGTTGACGAGTTTGTTTTCAAATCGGCAGTTGTCCCATTTCTCGGCTAACTCACCTGCTGGTATTTTTGCGTCAAGCTGCATGTTTTTTGAGTTGTAAGTTTTAAGGTTCAGGAACAGGATTTATGTTTCAGGTTGCCGGGTTGGTTACACCGGTGTTGCAATTTCGAGCAGGTTGCCGTCCGGGTCCCGGAAGTAAATGGATATGATGGATCCGGTGGCACCGGTTCGCCGGACCGGACCTTCTATAATCTCTATCTTATACTGCTGTAGATGAGCGATGATCTGATCCGGGGTATCTGCTGTCAGCAGGCAGAGGTCAATGGCCCCGGGAACAGGATGAGCGGCTTTGGGCTCAAATTCGTTTCCCTGTTCATGGAGATTAATCTTCTGGCTGCCGAAAGTAAGTGCTGTCCGGTTGCCTGCAAACTGCACAACCTGCATGCCCAGTACCCGTGCATAAAAATCACAACTGGTTTTAATGTCCCGAACGGTCAGTACCAGATGATCGATCTGTGTAATCTTCATTATCAGGCCAGATAGCCGGAAGAACTTATCAACAACAGGATGATGATTAGGAAAACGGTTATAATCAGGCCGCAAACCAGGTATGCAGCAACCCTTATCAGAGCATTGTAACGGGGATGATTAATGCCCATGGTCTGAAACAGAGACCAGAAACCGTGACTGATATGCAGGGCCAGAACCGTCATGCCCGCAGTGTAGAGAAGGGTATAGAAGGGATTGGTCAATACTCTGCTGACATTATCGGCCACCGGTATGCTCTGGTCGGTGAAACGGACATTAAAGAGATGAAGGAGGATAAAGGTCAGGATGAGAGCCCCGGTGTAGGGCATGGTACGGGATCCCCAGGTACGGCCGCCGGCCTGCTTGCTGACTTCGTACCGGTTGGAACGGGCCAGCAGATTTTGCAGGTACAGGCTGATACCTGTAATGACGTGGAGAAGAAAAACAGAGAGCAGAATTATTTCAGCAACCGGTACCAGCGGTCCCAGGGAGTGAAGATGTTCGGCATAGGAGAGAAAGGCATGTCTCCCCCAGAAGATTGAGCTGTTTCCTGCAGCGTGCACAAGCAGAAATCCGCCGAGCATCAGGCCGCTTACAGCCATGATATATTTCTTGCCAAGTGATGAGGTACAGGTTTTGATAAACCAGGACATGATGTGTTCCTGTCAGTATGGGAACAGTTCAGGGCGTTAAAGTTTCCAGCCCAAGGGGTGGCAACAGTTACAGGACGGTGGTCTTCGTCCCCGGGGCGGGCTCCTGCGCAACAAAGTCCTTATTTTATTATCCCGAAAATGATCCGTTTCCTGAAACTGTTTACGATGTCTGTATTTTACCTAAATCCTGCACTTACTTTATTCAAAAGCAGCAGCTAACACAATGGCAAATATGGAAAAAAATCCTCTCTACGTATCCCTGCATGCAACAGGACAGTTGGCCGGGCGGGCCGCTGCAGCAAGGAAGCTGCTGGCAGCGTGTACCTTATGTCCGCATCGTTGCGGTGTAAACAGGTTAAATGGAGAAGTCGGAATCTGCGGTGTCGGCCCCATGGCCGGAGTGGCCTCCTTTGGGCCCCATTTCGGGGAGGAACAGCCACTGGTTGGAACCAGCGGTTCCGGAGCCATATTTTTTGCAGGCTGTAATCTGGCCTGTGTATTTTGTCAGAACGCGGAAATCAGTCATATTGATAATCCGGGTGATACTGCTTCGGAGGCGGTGAGCAGTGATCAGTTGGCCGGAATAATGCTGGAACTGCAGGAACAGGGCTGCTTGAACATCAACCTTGTTACCCCCAGTCACATTGTACCGCAGATCCTGGCAGCATTGGTACCTGCTGCTGAGCAGGGATTGCATCTGCCCCTTGTCTATAACTCCAGCGGTTATGACGGTCTTCAGACCCTGCAGCTGCTGGATGGTGTTGTAGATATTTATATGCCGGACTGCAAATTTATAACCCCTGCAAGCAGTGGCCGCTACACCAATGCCCCTGATTATCCGGAGGTAATGCAGGAGGCGGTTCTGGAAATGCATCGCCAGGTGGGAGACCTGGTACTGGATAAATACGGTATTGCCCTGCGTGGCCTGCTGGTTCGTCACCTGGTGATGCCCGGGGGCGCAGAAGACACGGAGAAAATAGTTCGTTTTCTGACCGCTGCTATCTCAAAGGATACCTATGTCAACCTCATGGACCAGTATCATCCCTGCCATCAGGCAGCTGAATTTGCTGAGATCAATAGACCCCTTGCAAGAGAAGAGTTTGAATATGCCCTGCACATGGCCCGACAGGCAGGGTTGCATCGTCCGGCAAAAAAGGATTTGAGCGCAATGCTGCAGCTGATACTGGAAAACCGTATTGCCCATTGACGCCGGGTACATGGAGTTTATGAAACACTTACATTCCGAGGTGTTATCATGGCAAGAGTGTAGTTCATGTAGCGCTTACGATCAACAGACTCTTGAAATCAGCTATACCGTGCCGGTCTGAATCACCTGTCGGTTAAAAGTACCTGGGCCAGGCTTTTGCGTAACTCTTCTAAACGATAGGGCTTTGGCACCACTGCACTGAATCCGTAATCCGCAAAATGTGCCATGATAGGGTCATTAGCATAGCCGCTTGAGGCAATTCCCCGTGCATTGGGATCGAGTTCAAGCAGTTTAGCCATGGTTTCCCTGCCTCCCATGCCGCCTGGAATGGTCAGGTCCATCAATACTGCATCAAAGGGTTTCCCGTTATCCAGGGCCTCCTGGTATAAGGTGAGAGTTTGTTCCCCATTCTCGGCTGAGCGGCTGGTGTAGCCTAAATAGTTCAGCATTTCAGCTGCGACTTCACGGATAATATCTTCGTCATCCATGATAAGGATAGTACCACCATCTCCGGACCGCCCATACAGCTCCTGGTCTTCTCTGTTCTGTTGCTCAGGGGCTGCGGGCAGGTACAGTGAAAACGTTGCGCCCATATCAGGGACGGAGTCAACCGTAATCAGGCCGTCATGTTTTTTCATGATCGCATAGGCAACTGCAAGGCCAAGGCCGCTGCCTGTCTCTTTACTGGAAAAATAGGGGTCAAAAATTTTTTCCTGTTCCTGTCGTGAAATACCATGTCCCTGGTCGGAAAAAGTGAGGAGCAGAAACTGTCCCGCGTTAAGACCGGTATGGTTGTTGTCGGCCAAGGTTATGTTTTTTCCGGAAACGGTCAGGCAGCCGCCATCGGGCATGGCATGACCGGCATTGATTGCCAGGTTTTGTATCACCTGGCTGAGTTGATCTTCATCAACTTCTGCAGACCACAGGTCAGGAGCAAATCGGTACGCACGTTTTATTTTGGAACCGCGCAGGGGGAAATCAACCGAGTCTCGGACCAGGTCGGCTATTCCGGAAAGTTTTTTAATGGGTGCTCCTCCCTTGGCAAAGGTCAGGAGTTGCTGCGTAAGTCCCTTGGCCCGGAGGGTAGCTGTTTCAATTTTTTTAAGTCGATCAGCCAGAGCAGTGTTGGTCTTCGTCGTTGCTCTGGCCAGAGAAATATTACCGAGAACTGCTGTAAGCAGATTGTTGAAGTCATGGGCAAGGCCGCCGGCAAACACGCCTATGGATTCCAGTTTCTGCCTTTTATGGAGTTCTTTTTCCAGCTTACGCTTTTCCGTGACATCCCGGAACAGGCATTGCGTGTAAATGGGTTGGCCGTCTTTGAAGATGGCCGTGGCATTGCCTTCTATCTCAATCCGGTCACCGTTTTTAGCAATAAAAGTGGTGTCGATCTCGTGAACCTTGTCTTCTGAAAGCACTTGTTGAAAGGTGTCTTGACAATGTCCCTGGCAGTCATCTGCGATGATGTCAAAGATCGTCAGGTCTTTTACTTCAGCCGGGCTATAGTTAAAGGCCTTCAGCCAGGCAGGATTAACATGAAGAAAATGACCATTCGAGGCAACTATCTGCATGAGATCGGAACTGTTTTCAAACAGGGTACGAAAACGATTTTCACTTTCCCGCAGGGCAATATTGTTTTTGATTCGTTCGGAAATGTCACGGAATATTCCGGTCATTGCCACGGGCCTGCCGTTTTCAAAGGTAGTCCGGCAGCGACCTTCAACCGTTATTTTTTCACCGTCACGGGTGATAAAGACAGTTTCGTTATGGTCAATGTTTTTTCCGCTGATAAGATCGTCAAAGATGGACTGACAGTTGATTCTGCACGATTTGTCAACAATATCCATCAATTCGAGCTCTTGTATCTCCTGCTCTGAATATCCGAGGGCGTCACGCCAGGCCTGATTAACATAGACAAAGCGTCCCTCCGGAGTAACCCTGTGAATCAGGTCGTTGCAACTGTCAAGCATGCTTGAGTAGAGGTCTACTTTTTCCAGAAGTGCGGTGTTTGCCGGATGATCGGTGGTCTTGGACATGGACTTGATTTCCTATAGGAAGAATAGGGATTATATGTCTTTCAGACATCGTAAATTGATGCAGAAAACTGCTCATTTTTTGGACAACGCAAGAGCTTTGTTTCGTAGGAGCCCGCCCCCGCGGGCGATTGCAGTTGGTCATCGCCCGCAGGGGCGGGCTCCTACGGTAAAAATATCATTGATATGGAGTCCAAGATGTCCAATTTAAATCCAATTGATTGATATTACGTATAAACAGATTAAAGCAACACTCAGTTTTTACGAGGTCTGTCTTTATGATAGCTGTTATGATCTGCAGGAAAAAGGAAAAAATGTTGACTCTCTAAATAATCAAGATACTGCCGGGAAAAGCGTAAGCATTTCAATGACAGTCAGCTGCGGCTATGTGCAGCAGAACCACCGTGATATTATCCCTGCCCCCGGCATTATTTGCCGCCCTGATCAATACCCGTCCGGCCTGAACAATATCGCCGTGGTATATCCGGAGGATTGATTCGATTTCCGCATGGTTGAGCATGGTTGTCAACCCGTCGGAACAGAGCAGTAAAAGATTACCGATTTTGATATCAAACCTCTGCAGGTTTGCCTTGACCTCTCTACCCGCACCCACGGCACGGGTGATAACATGGCGCTGGGGATGTTGTAAGAGCTGTTCCTCGGAAAAGCCGCTTGCCCGGTATAACTCCTCAACCAGTGAATGATCCCTGGTGCAACGGAGAAGCGAGGCTCCATCCCAGATATAGGCACGACTATCTCCTACATGGGCAACTTCAAACCCGTAATCGAGGAGTTGAACAATGACCATGGTTGTTGCCGTATTTAGATGCAGTTCCTCTCGTCTCTTGTACACGCTGCTGTTGGCATGATTGATCATTTGCTGCAGGGAACATTTTTTTTTCCTGAACAGAACCCCCCCGGGACGATCTTTAGGTCCAAGTAACGTCTCAATGCTTTTCAAGGCGGCGACCGATGCGACTTCGCCTCTTTCAAGGCCGCCCAGACCATCTGCAAGGCAGAATACCCCTTGATCGGGCAGGAGAAGGAAATCATCTTCGTTGATGCTGCGAAGTCGTCCGATGTCGGAATAGCCGGCATATTCAACCTGAAACCCGCCGATTCGGGCACTTCCCTCTTCGACCTTCATAACACCTTGAACTTTTTATTTGATTTTTTTGTTTTACCTTTGAGCGTAATGGACTGTTTGACGGTATAGGTGCCTTGGGCTGCTGATTCAGGAACCTTGAAGACAAGACGACTTTTCCAGGTACCGTTTATTCTGGTTACCGATTCATCCTGGAGCACTGCCAGGCATTGGTTGTGGAACCAGAGCTCTTTTTTTTCCCTGACGGAGAGACCTTTTTTCGGGCCCCCCAGCACACCGTAAATGACGGTAATTGTCAAGTTTTCCCCGCGTGCAACACTGGACGGTTTCAGTGATGTCTTCTGCAGGTGCACGGATGGTGCTGCACCCTTTTTGTATTTATATTTTTTTTCAGTCTTTCTGGTACCGGAAATCCGACGTGATGAGGTATGGCTTGA
>WFRY01000081.1 GCA_015486315.1 Desulfobulbaceae bacterium | reverse complement strand
TCCGAAAATGTTATATCGTTGTGACGGTTAAACGCTACGCGGAAATCGGTGCAGATTCGAGATATACTGGTACTACAGCATTTTCTGTCAACACTGGACTAGGACGCGATTCAGCTGCGACCCCTGCTCACTACGAACTCGGTTCTCGATGTGTCAGAGAGGGACTATAAGAGTGTCTAAGTGAACAAATGGGTCAGACCACGATAAAAAGAAAAGATACTGCAAAAAAACCAATAAGGATTGAGTCCGATCCGCTTGCGGTCGGCTCAATCCATTGTTCAAGAAGCCCGGTTTCGGCAAGAGCGTGTGGGAAGATATTGCCCTAATAACCTCTTCAAGGCCACGATTGCATAGCTCCAGTATGTAAAATTGCTGGTAATGACAACAGCAACAACGAAGAGTGTTTTTTGATCTTGAGTCCTTCATCGCTTGCGGCCAAGTATTTCCGTGGTATCAGCTCCCAGTTTTTTTCCGGCATACTCCAGCCCAAAACCATATTATTGGAAAATCCGTTGGAAGAAAAATTTATTGATACCGGCACCCAAAATCCGCCACTCAAGTTTACCTGGCCGCTATATCCGCCTCCTCCTGTATGCACATCGGCAATGGTCTTCCCGTCAATTTTTACCAGAACATTGCCGTCGACCCAGTAGTGGGAAGAAATGACATATGTGCCGCTTACCGGAGCATAAAGATATCCTTTCCATTGTACGGAAAAGCCTCCCAAAGCCCAGTTGACCGGTGACTGGGTCAGTGGTGTGCACAGATTCTGGTATATATTGTTATCGGTATCGCTACAGTCATGACTGTAGCCGTGATAAATCGGGCCTTCCATAACTTCAGTGCCATTACTGTAAACAGCCTGAAGACCTCGGCCATATTCATAACTTCCCATATCGACATCGTTAGTTCCAGGTTGAACACGGGGACTGCCGTCCAAATCAAAAGGCAGAGGTTCGGAGGTATCTCCATTCCCGTCAAGGTCGACCGTATCCGCAGGCAGTAAGGCGATACTGCCGGTATCGCGGCAGGGAGATCCGGGCAACGGGTGTCCATCCCAGGTCAGTTGAGGATTCGTTGATATCTGGCCTGCACCATAGGAGATTTTGGCATTGGTGCCACTGACCGCATAATCACATAAATAGGTATCACTATAACGGGTTTCAAGACTGGAGCTGTGGAGAATAAATTTGTCTCCATTCAAGCCTCGAACTATGGAATTACCCAGAACTGCATCTGCACAGTTTTCAAAATATGCCGGTTCCCCTTGCGTGCCGGCAGTATTTTGACTGATGGTCAAATGAATCAGTTGCAGTGCATCGGTATCCTTCATAAAGAGACCACCGCCGTAGCCGTCGGCATGGTTGGCAAGAAAAAAACTGTTGACCAGCTGGGTGCCGGCGGCGGAATCGTCACAGTAGAGAGCACCGCCATTTACAGCGGCCTGGTTGGAAATAAATATCGTGGATATAAGGGATAAATCAGAACCATCCACAGCAATTGCCCCGCCGTCTGCTTCGGCCTCATTTGCCCGGAAAACAGAAGCGGAAATAGTTACATCGGAATTTATATGGGCAAACAGAGCGCCGCCGTTTCCATACTGGCCAGAGGCATCTTTTATAGATACATTCCCGGTGAAAACGCAGCCCGTCAGGGTAATGCCTGCATTTTCAACCTGGACGGCGCCGCCGTTTTTCCCGGCCTGATTGCCGGTAAATGTACAGTTGCTGAAAACAGGATGGGCGTCATACAGCCCAACTGCGCCACCGCCGAGATTAGCATGGTTGTTCGAGAATATACAGTCAGTTATCTGCACCGGGGTTCCCATGGCACGAATGTAAATGCCGGCTCCCCAGTTGGTAAGCCCGTTTGTCACGGTAAAGCCGTTGATGGCAATCTCTGCGTTACCATTGGTAACCGTGATGCCCCGGCTCTGCTGCTCACAGTCTATAACTGTGTCTGCTGCTCCTGACTCTGAGACAAGAGACAGGGCTTTATTACCGTCCAGGCTGATTTCGCGGTTCCCGGCCCCCGTGTAAGTACCGGCTGCAACCTGCACAGTGTCACCAGGGCCGGCATAGTCGATTCCCTGCTGTATAGTCGGAAATGGATGAATTGCCGTGCCGTTTTCAATATCTGCACTACTGCCGCCGTCAACGTAGATTACCGCAGCAGGGGGCAGATCACTGCTGTCAGCCGGATTGCTCCTGTCCTGGTATTCCCGCAGGTTGCAGAAACCATCACCGTCAAAATCATCCTCAGGCATGACATCCTCCACATCTGCAAGGTCGTCATCCTGGTCAGCATCAACGATTCTCATTTCCCACCTGTCGGGAAGACCGTCGTTGTCAGTATCGAAACCGCATGCTGCATCTCCCGGATTATCCAGGCAGAAGTCGGCAATAACCTCATTGAAATCAAGGGTGGTGACCATTCGGCCACTCTGGACATCACTTACGGTCACTGTCCTCATGTCCTGCATAAAGGGAATCACCAGGGTAAAAGAGTTTTGCTCAAGCTGGTCTGTGCTGAGAGGGCCAAGGAAGTGCCTGTGGAGTGGGTCCTCAATACTGAAGCTATCCAGAGGTTGATCCATGAAATCTATAATATCAAACTGCAGACCGTTCCTGTCCAGATACCTGTTGGGAGGAGTGCCGTGAACCACAGTGGAGTCCGTCATTACCAGAGCTGTGCCGTCGTAGGTGAAGGAGGCGACAATAACGGCCCCGCTGGAGACCCCTCCCTTGGCTACCGGCCCCAGGAATGAATCAAGAATAAAATTGACCCGCAGCAGAGAGTCGGGACCGAAATCACATACATGCTCGGGATATCCACCTGGACACTCACCGTTCATGATGGTTTCGTCTGGTTCGGCTTTCCACCATCCATCCTTCAACAGATTGCTGCCGCAGGTTGTAAACAGACGGCAGTCATCAAAAGAATGAGTAAACGCGTGGAGGCAATTATCCTCGCTGTCATAGAT